>JAUIKB010000339.1 GCA_030430975.1 Polyangia bacterium | reverse complement strand
GGCGCCGCGCAGCCATCAAGAAGTTAACATAATCTATCTTATGCGCAATTCACGGAGCCGGTTCCAGGCGTAGGCGCAGGCGCAGGCGCAGGCGCAGGCGCTGCGAGTTTCTCCAAAGCTAGCCTTTGGGCATCCGTGATTTCCCCGCAGCGCCGGCAGCCGCGTGCCCAGCGCCGGCTGGCCCTACGAGCGCGGCGGAGACGGTTCTGCAGGACGCACAGCGCCGGCAGTACGGGTTTACCCGGGCTGAGCGTGTGTTCGGTTCGACTCGAGCCACAATGTTTCAAAACGGGTCATCCAGTGCGGAAGCGATCCGCAGCCAAGCCCGTTAACCCGACCCAGTAGCGGGTCCGGACGCTTAACGAGCGCCCGTGACGCAACGGGTGACGCTGCTCCGCGCCCTAGAATATTGCCGTGAGGAAATGTATATTTACCCTACGTTAACCAATTATCAGTGCAGATAAATATCAATTCCCACGTCGCAATGGCGGCGTGATGTGAACCGCCATCAACTTGCCGCCGTTCGATAGCGCGAACCCGCGCCGACCATATGCCGCCGCAGGTCCGCTGAAACCCAGGCCTGTGTGCAGCCCGTCAATGACGCTGCCGTCGAGGGGCGACAGCAGAAACAACCCCTGCTTTGTGGTCGTCACCATCAGCGCACCAAGCGCCGGTACGGGACGTGACGCCCCACCATTGGGCAAGTCTCGATGCCAGACCTCGGCGCCGGTTTCGGGATCGAGCGCCCAAACGCCGGTCGTCCCGGTCGAGGCGATCAGCAGCTTGCGCTCGGGAATCGCAGGACCGTCGTCGTCCGGTAGGTGGGCACGCTGGGTCCAAAGAAGCAGATCGCCGACCCCGATAACAGAGGGGTTCGACCAGACCTGTGTGCCGGTGTCCGCATCCAGCGCAAATACCCCGCCCGCGTAGCTCCCCACGTAGATGACAGCGCCCGCGCTCGTCACGTCCGCGACCGGCGTGGTGTCGACGTCCAGGTACTGTGGGACGTCGCCGAGCAGTTGCTCCGCCTCCGCCGACAAATCGACCGGCTGCCAACGTTCGGTGCCGGACTGGGCGTCGAACGCCGTCACCGTGCCGTCGCTGAACGCAGCGTAGACTTTCCCTCGCCACAGCAGCGGGCCGGCGTATCCTGCGACCTCCATCCCCAACGCAGGCTGCCTGTGCTGCGTCCAGATCGTCTCGCCGGTGCGCCGCGACAATGCCAGCACGGTGTCGTTTGAATTGACGACGAACAAGCGGTCACCATCGAGCACGGGTCGCCGCGCGACCTCGGCATTGCTCATGAACCGCCACTTGAGGCGCCCGGTGTCCGCGTCTACTTTGTACAGCGCACCGTCGTTCGACCCGAAGTACAGCGTGTTTTCCTTCGGGTCGTAGAGCGGTTCGCACTGCACGGCGCCGAGCGTTTCAAAACGCCACAAAAGCCGGCCGTTATCCGCCTTGATCGCATACAGCCCGTGATCGCTTGACCCCACGAACACCCGCCGCCCGCGGATGTCGAGCTCGGGCTGGCCGCGCTGGTACGGCTCGCCGATGTGGCGCATCTCGTCCAGCACCGACCGCGTGTAGTCGACCTGGAGCGACCAGCTCGGTCGATGTTTCCAGTTCGGACCGGCGGGGTTCGCGCCGGTCCGCAGAGCCTGACAGCCAAACGTAACGAGGCCCAGCCCCGCGAGCGCAAGGTAGCGAGCGGTCGCCTTCATCCGCCGCTCGGCTTGGGCGACGGCGCGCCCGGGGCCCCAGGCGGTGGGCCCTTCTTTTTGAACTGCTCGATCATGCGCTGGAGCGCGGCGGGGTCGAGACCGCCTGGCGGCATGCCTGTCGCGGGTACAGCGCTGGGATCGATGCTCCGCAGCAGATCGTCCACGGACCTGTTCAGGTACGACCGCGGTCCACTCAGCATCGCCAGTGGGTCCGTCTCGCCCTTGTCGTTCTTGGTGAGTTTCTCGCGCAGCTCGACGAGGATCTTCTTGGCCTCGTCTTTCTTGTCTTGGGCAATCAGAACGCGCGCCTGATGAAACTTGGCAAGACGCTTGAACCGCGGTGCATCGACACCTTCGAGCTGCTTGAATCCGTTCAAAGCTCCCGGCAGATCTTTGGCCGCCTCAAGGGACATGGCTGCACCTTCCAAAGCTCGACCGCGCACGTCGATGTCCTGTTTGGCAAGCTCGCTCGCAGCGACCTCCGCGAAGCTACCGTGGGCTTCCTTGAACTTGCCTTGGTCATACTGCACGCCCGCAAGGCCGAGCGTCGCGAGTGCCACCGTGGATGGCGTCTTCTTGGCCGCAGCGGCGTCCCTGTAGGCCTTTTCTGCGGCCTTCAGACGTTCTTCGGCGGTGCGGTAGATCGGCGTCGGGTCGACGATGCCGTCTTCGTTAGGCTTACCTTCGTCTTCGGGCGCTCCCAGGCGGCCGCTCTCAGCCTCGATACCCGCGAACAACTGATCGGAGGTCTGCGCCAGCTTCTTGTTGGTCTTCCACGAGTAGACTTGCCAACCGATCCCGCCGACCACAAGCACGATGATGCCCCACTGGAGGATCTTGAAGTTCTTCCGAACAAACGTCGTGACGGTGTGCGTCGTCCGCGTGAACACGTCGTCGACCATCTCGCCGGCATCGAGTCCGACCGCCGCCGCAGCCTGGCTCTCTTTCTTGCGAGCTCGGCGCCGACGCGCGGCCGCCGCAGCGCGCAGTCGCCGATTGCGATCGCGAATGTTCGCGGGTTCTTCCCCGTCATCGTCATCGTCGCCTTCGCCCGATTCATCGGCTTCGTCGCGCTCTTCGTCGCCTTCGTCGCCGTCGCCGTCGCCGTCGTCCGCGTCGTCGTCGCCGTCCGCGTCGTCTTCGCCGTCCGCGTCGTCGTCATCGCGTTCCTGCGCCTCTTTGGCGGCGATCATCTTCGCCGCGCGTTCGCGACGTTTTGCGCGCCGGGAGCTCGATTTCTTTTCAGCCACGGGCCAGCGTATACACCGACGCAATGCCGTCGGCGACCGTTACGGATCCCTCGCGTCGGCTGGTTTCCAAGGCGTCGGGGGCGGCGGCGGCAGCTCATCGGCCAGAGGCACGGCGGCGAGCGCCTCGACAATCAGGTGATGATCCGCAAACACTACGATATTTAACGGTTTTCCCGGCTTGGCGTGCAGCGCTTCGGGCAACGTGCGAGCGATCACGTGCGCTGTTTTGCCGGGCGGAACTGCGAGGTGCAGGGCGCCGCCCGCCGCCAAACGCGGAATCCCCTTGAGTTCCTTGGGTTCGCCCTGCCGAGTGTAGCGGTAGAGCGCTTTCTTCAGCCCGATCCGCACCTCCCCCGCAGCCCCGGTGCTCGAACGCACCCGTATCAGAATTCGGACCCCGTGACCGTTTCCGCCTCGCGGCACGATCAGGGCTGCAGAAGCGCCGATATCTGTCGCGTGCTGGATACGCTTCATCGCGCGTTCTGACGGTCCGCCGACCCGCTCGAGAATGCCCGCCCGCTCGGCGATACCGAGTGCACCCGGCAGCGGATCGGGCACACCCATGAAGCGAACCAGCGCTGGCACCATCTCGACGCCCGCACCGAGGTCCACCAGCGCTTCCGCCAGCGCGACGCGAGATGTCTGGTAGCGCTCCTTCTTTAACGCGCGCACGAGTGGGACTCGGGCAACGTCCTCGCCGATGACGGCCAGCGCGCGGGCAATGTGAGGTCGAAGCCGGACATCGCCGAGGCTCTGGACCAGCGGCCAAACGGCGTCGCGAGCCTTCAGTTTCGCGAATGCATTGATGATCTCCACCGACCGATGGTGGTCGCGGTCTTTCGCGCTCTTCCACCAGCCCAGCAGCTGCTCGAGTCCGCGGCCATCGCCCGACTCCGCGAGCGCGAGCGCTGCGCGGCGCTGCCACCTCAGATCCTCACTGCGCAACACATCGGCGGTGAGCGGCGCGCCCTCCCCTAATCTCGTCAAGGTCAACGCCATGAAGCGCTGCGCGTCCGGGTCTTCTTCGCGCGTCAACGCGAGCCGCAGCGCTGGCGCAGTCGACTTCTGGCGTAGGTCGAACAACACCTCCGCCGCCTTGCGTCTGACAGCGACGTCCGCGTCGTCGAGTAGCGCTGCCACATCAGCCGCCGCGTCCCCATCGCCTGAAATGCCCCGCAACAGTGCAGGTGGCCAGCCTTTGCCCTCTTTTCGCAAGCCCTGCTTCTCGTATCGGCCGTGTGACGCCGCGAGGCGCCGCAGCTCAGAGCGTAGCTCGCTCACCGTCGTCGAGTCCGCGATCGGCTGCTGCTGTTCCGGGTCGCGTTCCAGATCGAACAGCTGGCACGCCCCGACGCGGCGCTCGCAGATCAACCGGTGCGTGCCGCGCGCCAAAAGCGCGTAGTCATGGGTCTCCGCAAACGCAAAGCCGCGGGTATGCGTGGCCCCCGCTGCCAGCTGCGCCCCGATGTCGCGCCCCCGAACCCGTGCCGGAATCGGAATGTCCAGGCCCCGCAACACCGTCGGCAACAGATCGATCGTTTGTACGGGTGACGCGACTCGGCGCCCGCGCGCGACGCCACGACCCGAGACGATCAACGGCACCCTCACCTGCTCTTCGTACACGGTCGTGCCGTGATAGTGGCCGCCATGTTCCCCGAATTCTTCGCCGTGGTCGGCCGTGACGATGAACAGCGGGTCTTTGCCGCGCGCGCGGATGAGCTTCACGACCTCTCCGATCGCCTTGTCCGCGGCAGCGATCTCGGAGTCGTAGCGATCGATGTCACGTTCGCCAAAGCGGAAAGCCGCGTGCTGCTCGTAAGGTTCGTGTGGCCCGAATAGATGCCACCACAAGAACACCGGGCCGGTGCCGTTCGCGTCCTTGAGGTACGCGCGAATCTGCCCCACGCGCCGATCCCCTTCGGCGAACTCTACCTTGTAGTGTTCGAATCCGAGGTGGCTCTCTTCAAAGGCTGAAAACCGCTGCTTGTCGATGAAAAAGACCGCCGGGGGGTAGAACGCGGCGGTGCGCAATCCGTAGTCGCGCATCAGCTTGGCCCACGTGTCGGAGTCGGTCCCGGCGCCCTGTAGCAGCAACGGCCGCATGTACTTGCCGGTCATCATCGATGTGACCGAGTACGAGGTGTGCGGCGTTGCACAATACGCGTGGTCGAAGACTGTTCCCTGCTTCGCCAACCGGTCCAGGTTGGGCGTCGTGGACCTGGCGTAGCCATACGCACCAACGTGGTCGGCGCGTAGCGCGTCGACCGATATCAGCACGATGTCTCGTCCCCGCAGCCGAAGCGGCGACTCGCCAACCGGTGCGCCATCGCAGTCGGGATCGCCGGGCCCACAGGCAGTCGTCAGCGACGGCGGAGGCGCGCTTCGAGCGGCCAGGCGCACGGCGTGCGCCGATATCGGCGCATGGTCCAGCACGAGCAACCTGAAGTTGTCAAAGCCCGCGAGCCGACGCGCCGCCGCGTTCCACGTCAACCCCGCAGCGAGCCCCAGGACCACGACGGCCAGGCTGGGTACCCAGCCGCGCCGCCCGGGCACCGGCCGGATCCACGGACCGACGCCCACGGGAACCACCATCAAAGCGGCGAACGCTAGCGCGGCGTGAAACCCTGGGTAGAGACGCACCAACACCCAGTGATTGGTCATCTCCAGCCCGATGAACACCGCGAGGCACCCTCCGCAGAGCACTGCGGGTCGATCGTGATACGCCCGGCGCATCGGTCGTACCAAGAGCCATCCGCCGCCCGCCGCGAGCAGCGCGGCGATGACCACGATGGGAATTCGACGCAGCGGCGCATTCACGAGACGCCCGCCCGTCACCGACCAGGCCGCGAGCGCGCCGCAAACGCCAAGTGCCACCGCGACGAAGCGATCCCGATCGGGCTTGCGCCGGGCGATCACGCTGGCGACCCACGCTCCGCCGCAAGCCGCCGGGAGCGCTGCCAGTAGCAGCGACGGCGCCATGTACAGCGTCGCGAATTGAAGCTCCCACACGCTTGCCACGCGGCTGCGCTGCAGCGCGGCGACGATCAGCAGCTCGGTCGCGCACGCGCCCCACACCGCTAGAACGCTGATCGCAGCGCGCTGAACAGGTGTCGGCAGTTTCGCTGGCATGACTGGCACGCCACCAGAGGTGGAGGCGCCTACTTGAACTCGACGGAAACGATCTCGAAATTCCGAGTGCCGGCCGGCATCTTGACGCTAACTTCGTCTCCCACTTCCTTACCGATGAGGGCCCGAGCTAGCGGGGCCGTGACCGAGATCAGCCCTTCGTCGACGTTCGCTTCGTTGCGCCCAACGATTTGGTACGTAACTTCCTCGTCGGTATCGATGTTCATGACCTGCACCGTGGCTCCGAAACGCACGCGGTCACCGCTCAGTGTCGCCGGATCGATGATCTCCGCGCGGGCGATCTGTGCTTCGATATCCTTGATTTGCGCCTCGATCATGCCCTGGCGCTCTTTAGCGGCGTGGTACTCGGCGTTTTCCTTCAGATCGCCGTGCTCACGTGCGGTCTCGATTTCGCGTGAGATCTTTGGCCGCTCCTCCTTGAGGCGCTT
>JAUIKB010000338.1 GCA_030430975.1 Polyangia bacterium | reverse complement strand
ATGACCGTCCGCGCCGTGAGGCCCGAGGCGATCGGGATGACCGTCCGCGCCGTGAGCGTAGCGACCGGGACGACCGGCCCCCACGGAGCGATCGCGAGCCGCGCCGTGAGCGCTCGGATGCTGACCGTCCAGCTCGTGCTGACCGTGATCGTGACCGCGACCGTGATGACCGGCCACCACGGCGTCGCGCGCGTCGCGACTGATCAGCGTCGACGACACAATTAGAAAGCCACAGCCCGCATCACGCGGTGCTGTGGCTTTCTGGTTTGTTGAGGCTCGCCCGTGCGGGAACTTGACTGGTACCGGGCGGCGCGCCATGTGTTGAACCATGTCTGAGGCGACAAACGTGAAGCTCGAAGCGCTCCGCAAGGCCGTGCGTGAGTTGAGCTCGGTTTTGGTCTGTTACTCAGGCGGGATCGACAGCGCACTGCTCTTGGCCGTTGCTCACCAAGAGCTCGGTCCAAGCGCCATCGGCATGACCGCCGTGAGTCCGAGTTTAGCGCCGAGCGAGCGCGACGGCGCCGTGCGCACGGCTCAAGTCATCGGTGCCGATCATCGACTGGTCGAGAGCCATGAGATCGAGCGCGAAGCGTATGTCGCTAACGGCGCCGACCGGTGCTTTCACTGCAAGTCCGAACTGTATGAGATCGCTACGGCGAAGCAGCGCGAGTGGGGACTTGAGCACGTGGTTAACGGGACGAACCGCGACGACCTCGGCGACTATCGGCCGGGGTTGGACGCGGCCCGAGAAGCCGGTGTGCGCAGCCCCCTCGTGGAATGCGATCTTTCCAAAGCCGATGTTCGCGAACTCGCGTATGCGATCGGACTCGAGGTATGGGACAAGCCGGCCTCGGCATGTCTGTCGAGCCGGATTCCGTACGGAACGAGTGTGACCCGGGAGCGACTGGCGCAGATCGGTGGCTTCGAGGAAGAGCTGCGCCAGCTCGGGCTGCGCCAGGTGCGAGTGCGCTGGCACGATAAGATCGCGCGCATCGAAGTTGCTCTGGACGAACTAATGCAGCTTGCCGAGGACGGTATGCGTGAGGCTGTCGTCGCGGCCGGCAAACGACATGGTTTCACGTACATCACGCTGGATCTCGCCGGCTATCGCGTGGGATCGCACAATGAAGTGCTGGTCGGTCGAGCGCTCAAGGTCGTGGCCTCGTAGCTCGACCGTCGTGCGGCTGATTAGACCAGACCTGCAAAGCGTATTCGCCCGTCCCCTGGCCGACGCTGACTTCCAACATGTACAGGCCGGGCTGTTCGAAGCAGACGGGATGACGGGCAGGCAGCACCGGCCAAGTGTCAGAGGTTAGGTCGGCGATCACGAGGTCGGGCGTCGGCCCGCGCAGTAGCAGGTCGAGGTCGCCGACATTGCGACCGGAGGTAGCGTAGACGCGATAGCAGCCACCGGCCGTCGGGACGTAGAACGTGTATCGGTCGGCAGGATCCGAGTCCCGTTGACGAGCGGTGTGAACCGGGGTGATGGGTCGCATTCCCCCGACGTGGCCACACCGGTCGGTCAGCTGCTTCATGTCGTGACGTGGGTTGCCTGTTGGCTTGAAGTCCGCGAAGCAAGCCGTGAACGGGTTGCTATCGGCTGCGGCCGGCTCGGCGGGCGGAGCGGGATTAGACGCTTGGCATGCGATGGCTCCGCAGGCTGCCAGCTGTACCAGGCTCCGCATGCCGGCAGGCTACTCGGCGGAGAGTGGGATTTCGATGTTTACCCAGAGCCGACTGAAAATCGGCATCGGGGTGGGTGGTGAATGACCCGGCGATTGCCCTGGAGATCGCTGGTGATTCCATTCGATCGGACAATCTATGTCCGCTCGGAGGTCACCTGGAGCTGGCCATCTTCGAGCGAACTGTTTAAATGTTCAGTATGCCCGTTCCCGCTCATCTACTCGCTCAGCTACCGGACTCTCTGCGCTTAGTTGACTCTGAAAACCTCAAAAAAACGGGGTTTTCTCCACTATCTGTAGGTCAATCGGGAGTGGACGCACTGCTCCCGGATGGCGGGATTCTGCGCGGTGCGGTCACGGAGCTGGCCGTTCGTGGGGGGGCTGCCTTGGGGACGTCACTGGCATTGGGTGCTTGTCGTGAGGCTCAACAAGAAGCCAAACGGCGTGGCGCCCACAGCAGCTGGTGTGCGTTCGTCGACCCGACGGGTTCGCTTTACGGACCGGCTATTCATCAGGCGGGAATTGAACTTGAGCGGCTCTTAGTAGTGCGCCCGAGCTTGGAGGCATTGGAACGGGTGGCGATTCGCCTAGCCGAGTCACGTGCATTCACGGTTCTCGTGATCGATCTGGTCGGAGTTCCCGGAGGCCGGGCGAGCGACCGTGATGGCGCCTTCCACGTTTCTCTCAATGCCTGGCCACGGGTGATCCGAAGGGTCGCTATGGCGCTCGAAGGAACCGAGACAAGCGTTCTGCTAATCACCGACAGTCAGGCGCGTCGTTCTCTGCCGCTGCCTGTCGCAACACGGCTCGAGCTAAACCGCCGAGCGGACGGGCGACTCGGTGTGCAGGTTGCCAAGGATAAACGCGGTCGAGTCGGCCCGATGCGTGCGGCGATCTGGAACGATTATGAGCGTCTGTCAGCCCTTGGTAACGCCCCTTGCAAGATCAACGATGGTTTCGCTTCAAATCGTTCGGTTCAGCAGTCCGTGGCCGTGAACAGCTGATTCGATGGCGAATGCTACCGAACCCACTGGAACCTGTTCGGTTCCGAAACGTCGTCGCGTTGCTGCGATTGTGGTTTCTAATTTACTGTGTGAGATAGTTCAGCGCGCGCATCCAAACCGTGAGCCTTCACAAGCACTAGGCGTTGTGTTGCTTGATGAACCGATCGATGCCGAACCGGCTCAGCTGAATTTAGGTATCGAACCGGGCCCAACAGCCCACTGTGAACTGAAAGCGACCTTGCGGCTTGATGCGGTCAATGAAGAGGCTGAACGCTATGGTGTGCGCGCGGGGCAGACGATTCGCGAAGCACTCGCTCTGGTTTCCAATTTGACGGTGCTGGAACTCACCCGTGAGCAACTGGAGACCGAACTTCAGCGCCTTGCTGAGATAGCCCTAGCGTTCGGCGCAACCGTCGCATTCGAAGCGCCGGATACGATCTGGGTGGATATCGGAGGTTCAGCTCATCTGTTTGGCGGTGAGGAAGCCTTGGCGCATGATTTACTGGCGCGCATTCGAGCGGTCGGTCACGTCGCCAGACTGGCGATTTCGGACGGTCCTCGCTTGGCACAAGGCTTTGCGCGTTGGAAAACCGTCCGCTCTGGCAAAGAGAGCGTCTTTGTTGTCGATTCGGCGTCGACTGTCCACGAGTACGGGAAGTTGCCCAATCTAGCGTTGCCGATCGAACGCCCTGTTGCAACGTGGCTGGCGAGACTCGGATTGCACACTGTGTCGAGTCTCGCGAAGTTGCCGCCTAAAGCGTTGTCTTCACGTTTAGGTGTTCGGGCGCAGGTCGTATTGGAACTCTGCCGCGGGAATGACCCCGAACCCTTGAAGGCTTTTCAGCCGCCGCCGCAGCTTGCAGAGCAGCTGCAGTTCGACGATTCGATCGAAGGCGTTCAGCCATTGCTCTTCGTTCTGCGCGGACTGGCAGCGCGCTTAAGCGCGCGACTTCAGGGCAGAGGGCTCTATGCTCAAACGCTCGAACTGTGTTTGGAACACGACCGTTCGATCGCTAAGTTGCGAGCAGTCGAGCAAACAACCAGCCTCCGTTATGAACTAGCAGCACCGGTCTGGAGGGAGAACGAACTTCGCCGTGTCATTACATCTAGGCTTGAACGAACTCGCTTGAGGGCACCGACGGTCGGCTTAACGTTATCGGCAGTAGAGACAACCGCGGCGCTTCCTCAGCAGCTCGATCTCGCTCGTGGAGCTTCGGGGGTGGGCTCGAGCTTGGCACGAGGTCCAGAAACCCTGCCGGTTCTACTCGCTGAGCTAGGAGCCGATATCGGTCGCAAAAATGTAGGGGTGTTGACCTTGAACGATGGCCATGCTCCCGAATCACGCTGCGCTCTAAAACCGGTCAAGTTGGGCAAAACCGGTCGAGCTAAGGCTGCGACGACTGGAGGTAACGCTCTATTTCAAGCCGAGTTGCTGTGTAACCAGCAACCGACACGTCTGTTGCCTCAGCCGGTCACGCTAGAAAGCCCTTTGAAGGTTGGGGCGGACCTGATGATAGGGCGTGAGCTGTTTAAGATTATCAGACGGCAATTCTTAAAACGGATCGATACCTCTTGGTGGGAGAAAAATGCCGTCTCACGGGATTACTTGAAGCTGTGGCTCAAAAAAAGTCTCATAGCCGCACCTGGTTTCTCAGGACCTGGTTTCTCAGGACCTGGCGGCTCAGGTGGGCAGTCGGCAGCGAACTATCTAGAAGTCTTGGCTTACGTGGATCGTCGAACCGGAGCGCGATTCATCCAAGGTGTTTTTGATTAATGGCCTTCGTCGAACTACTAGGACGAACCAACTTCTCGTTCTTGCGTGGCTCTTCACGTCCGGAAGAGATGGTGGATCAAGCCTCGCAACTCGGTCTGGATGGAATCGCGATCTGCGATCGGGATGGTCTGTATGGTTCAGTGCGTGCTCATCAACAGGCTCACAAAAGCGGGCAGCGCCTCATCGTTGGAGCCGAGCTAACGCTTGCGGAGCCGCACGAGGTAGTCGAACGAACGGAGCGACCTCAGAATCGGCCTAAGTCTGCCAATGAGGATCGCGCGACCCTTCATTTGCTGGTCCATGATCATCAGGGCTACAGCAACTTGTGTCGTCTTCTTAGTCTGTCGCACAGCGGACTTCAAAAAGGCGACAGCCTGCTCGAGCTGTCTCACCTTCGAGCACATAATCAAGGGCTAAGTGCAATCATCGCCGTACCCGAGCTGCCGGGCGTCGATAGTCAACCATCGCCCGATTTGTTTGATGGTGTCGCTCGGTTGTTTAGACGGCGGGCATTCGTGGCGATCAAGCGTCGACTCGATGGGTTGGATGATGCTCGAACACAGCTCGCTCAGGACTGGTCACATCGGTTTGATATGCCGATCGTGGCAAGCGCAGCGCCGCGATTTCATCGACGGACACGCAAAGCATTAGCTGATGTTCTGCACTGTATTCGCACGGGAACGACACTGGACGAAGCGGGGTCACAGCTTGCCGTTAACGACCGTGCGCATCTGCATTCCGAGCTGCAGATGCGTCAGCTGTTCGCCGATCATCCGGAATGGGTCGAACGGTCGAACAGCATCGCAGAGCCCCTGAAGTTCAGCTTGAGTGAGCTCAACTATCGGTTCCCGTGCGCATTAGAACCGGATGAAACTGCCGACGGAAAGCTGCGTCGTCTCACCGAGGAGGGCATTGTTCGGCGGTATCCGTCGGGGGTACCCGCATCGGTTCGAACTCAAATCGAAAAAGAACTGGTGTTGATCGAGAAGCTCGCGGTTGCCCCTTATTTCTTGAGCACCTGGGAGGTCGTAGAGATCGCCAGGCGCCGAAAGATCCTGTGTCAGGGGAGGGGAAGCGCAGCCAATAGCGCCGTCTGTTACGTGTTGGGGATCACCGCGGTCGATCCGGCGCGGAGCAATCTGCTGTTCGAACGTTTCATGAGTGCTGAGCGCAGCGAACCGCCAGATATCGACATCGACTTTGAGCACGAACGCCGAGAGGAGGTCATTCAAGAGATCTACGAACGTTACGGTCGTGAGCGGGCGGCGATGGTCAGCGAGGTGATCTGCTACCGGGGAAAAAGCGCCCTCCGCGAAACGGGCAAGGCGTTTGGGTTATCACTGGAGCAAATCGATCGTCTCAGTGGAGCGATTAGTCACTACGAATCGTCCGCGTTGAGTGACGAACGTCTCGCGGAGTTGGGGTTCGACAAGAGCGACGACCGGCTGCGCAAGGTGGTGATGCTGGCGCGCGCGCTCGAAGGGTTCCCACGTCACCTGTCGATTCACGTAGGCGGGTTTGTGCTGTCGGACTCGCCTCTTTACGAGATAGCGCCGATCGAACCGGCGCGCATGCAGGATCGCACCGTCGTTCCCTGGGATAAGGACGATATGGAGGCCCTGGGGTTCTTCAAGATCGACGTGTTGGGGCTCGGCATGCTGACGGCGATTCGGAAGTGTCTGAAGTTGATTCATGACGAAGGCGAGCTCCAGGACAAAAGCGGAACGGTCTCTGCAACGTCGGGAGCCGAGCCACAAGCCGCTCTGGTGAATGCCAGTAGCCACCCGGCACCTCAACCGTTCGATCCACTAGAAGTGGTGACGCGAGTGCCCGCGGAGGATGAGGCTGTATACGAGATGATCTCGCGAGCAGACACGGTGGGTGTGTTTCAAATCGAAAGTCGCGCTCAGATGTCGATGCTGCCGCGACTGCGCCCAGAGCGTTTTTACGACTTGGTCATCGAGGTAGCGATCGTGCGCCCAGGACCGATTCAGGGAGGCATGGTTCATCCCTACCTACGCCGGCGCAACGCAGAAGAACCGGTGACCTATCCGCACCCAGATCTGAAACCGATCTTGGAGCGGACTTTAGGGGTACCGCTGTTTCAGGAACAGGTC
>JAUIKB010000337.1 GCA_030430975.1 Polyangia bacterium | reverse complement strand
GGCGTGAGCAACAGCCCGATCGTCGCCGACATCGATGGCGATGGGAAACCCGAAGCGATCATGCACGGCAACGGAAGCGCTCCGCTGATCGTGCCGGCAGATCCCGGCGAGCAATCCGGCATTGGCTCGACTCCGGCGAACGCATTGCCGAAACGCAAGGACATCAACACCGGTGAGGACGCCCGCGGTCTAGCGCCCACGAGCATCTTCGGCCCCGCATCCACCGCGGAACTCCCGGACACGATGTTCCCGCTGTTCGCCCAGCCATCCGCAGGCGATCTCAACCAAGACGGCGTTCCCGACGTGGTCAGCTCTGGTGGGTCACTCAGTTTGGCCCAGAACCTGCTGAGTCCTCAGCCGAGCGGAGCGCTCGCGCAACAGCTGCTCAGCATGTGGGACATGACGAACGGTGAGATGATGCCCGCCAGCCCCGTGCCGATCGAGGATTTCACGTTCTTCAACAACCAGGCAATCGCCGACCTCACAGGCGATGGCTATCCGGAAGTACTGACCGGCAGCGGCGGCTACTATGTTCACGCGGTCGACGCGTGCGGACGCGAGCCCGAAGGCTGGCCCAAGTTCACCGGCCAGTGGGTGATCGCCACCACGGCGGTGGGCGATGTCACCGGGGACGGCAAGCTCGAAGTCGTTGTCAACAGCCGCAATGGATGGCTCTACGCCTGGTCGTCTGAAGGCACCGATGACGGGGTTGTCAGCTGGGAGAGCTTTCACCACGATAACCACAACAGCGGCAACCTGATGAAGCCTCTCGACCAAGGGGTGCTGCTCGGCGCCAAGGAGAAGCTGCCCCTCGACG
Organism: Polyangia bacterium; assembly: GCA_030430975.1. Classification (GTDB taxonomy): domain Bacteria; phylum Myxococcota_A; class Polyangia; order Polyangiales; family Polyangiaceae; genus JAUIKB01. The sequence continues at coordinate 5,764 of JAUIKB010000337.1, read as the reverse complement.
CCGACGGCCGATGCGCCGAAGTCGAGGTCGTGGAGCCGGAGGAAAAGCCGACCAGCATCGCGCCAGCCGGCGGAGGCTGCGGCTGTCGGACGGCCGGCGCTCAGCAGCGGTCGCCGAAGCCGCGTGGTTCGCTAGGCTGGCTGCTGGCAACCGCTGCCGGGATCGCCCTGACCCGACGTCAACGATAAGAGCCAGTCAAGTGCGAACGCTCCGGATTCCCCGGCGCTTCGCTCCGCGCTTGACACTACTGGGGGGCCGGGCATATACGCCTGGTCCTCTGCTGAAGTAGCTCAGTCGGTTAGAGCAGGCGTTTCATACGCGCCGGGTCGGGAGTTCAAATCTCTCCTTCAGCACCACCGCTGTCATTGGCGAATCGCGGGGTTCATCGCATCGAACGTCATGTTGATGTTGACGACAGGACCCAGCCGTCGGGGCGGCTTCGGAAATGGCGAAGCGCGCTGCACCGCTAGGACGACATTGCGGTCGAACTCCGCAACGCCGCTGATTCTAGTCACACGCAAGTTCGCGACGGTGCCGTCAGCCCGGATCGTGAACGAAACAACCGCCACCCCAGCGCGGCCCTGGGCGATCGCCCAGTCGGGGAAAGCGTCTCTCCACAGCGGTTCCAGCTTGCTGACGATGCCGCGAAAGTAGCCGGTCAGCGCAGGGTCACGACCGTAGTCGCGCAGCGGCCCGGCTCCGCGTCCGCTCGCGCGTGAACGCGATCCCGAGCCGCGCAGCCCCCCGGCCGCCGGTTTGCCAGGCCCCTTGCTGCCGCCCGGCCCCGCACCCAGCGCTCCCCCGGCCGTGCTGGCGTGGATCAACGACGCGATCGCTCCTGCGACCTCCTGCCGGCTGGCCCGCGTGTCCGAGGGACGCCCCCGAGCGTTCGAGGGCACCGCCGCGCGCGACCGGGGCACCCATGGTCGTGCCAGCGCCACCCGCGCGCTGCGCCGGTAGTCCCGGCCCGGCGACGCGTGGGGCACGCCTTGAGCGTCGAACTGCCGACGCGCGCCCGCTTCGGCAGCGCCGAGTCGCAAGCCGTCAGCCTCGCCGCTGCCGCCCGTGACGGAGCCCATAGCACCACCCGCTTTGGTTGATCGGCTCCCGTTCATCACGCCCTGCGCCGGATCGAATTCGGCCGGTGGGCGGCGAGCGGCGAGACCTCCTCTGCCACTCGCCAGAAACGACAACTGCATGGGATTCGGCGTAGCCCTGCGATCGTCACGTGAGCGCCGGGCATCAGCTGTCTTCAAGCGCTGAAGCTGGCTGCGGTCGAGTCGATTCATCGGCGCCCTCGTAAGCGTGATGCCGTCGACAGAATCGGCGAGATTCAGAGCTGCGGCCTGGGCGACGTCCGCGCCCCCCCGCCCTGCGGGTCCGTTATCGGGTCGAGGCGTGTGCTCCCCTCCCCCCGGCGTGGCTGGTCGCTCCTGCGGCGGCGGATCGGCGGCGTCCGCGTGCGGCACACCGCCAAACGACGGAAGCTCCACGGTACGGGAACTCTGCGCAACCTGAACAGAGGGCACCGCTAGCTCACGCGGTGGCTGGGTCGCGAGGGACCGGGCCAGGAGCCATGCGCCAGACCCGATCACCGCGGCGTGCAGCAACACCGACCCCACCACTGGCAGCGCAACGCGCGGCGGCGCCTTTTGGCGTCCCGACCGCTCCGTTTCGCTACCGCGCACAAATCAGTATAACTCGTCGGTTCATCTTCTCAAAACCGCAGAAAACCTGCCTCGCAGCGCCAACAGCACGACGCCCGTACCGAGGACTCCAAGCAGCGTCGCCAGCTCCGCTACCGTCGCCTCGCTGCCGATCAGGACGACCGACACGACGGCAGGGGGCGCGATGCCGGCCATCCACCGCCTCAGACCCCGCTCACGCCGCCACGCTAGACGTGCCAGCGCCAGGACGCTCACGGTGTATTGCGTCAAGACGGCCACGCTCGACAGGACGAATAGCGCTGTTAGGTCCCCGAGCACCACCATGAGCGAAACGATGGCGGCGGTGATGAGCACACAGCGTCGCGGCACTCCTCGCACCTCACCGCCTCCGACCCATGGCCACAACTGCTTGAGCACGGCCAGGTAGCGCGGGGTCATAGCGAACATGCCGAACGCGATACCAAGCGCCGACAGGTTCGTCGCCACGCGCATCACCGCCGCCCACCGGGCGCCGCCAAGCGCCTCACCCGCAGCGACCAGCGGCGCGCCGCTCGATGCCAGGCCCGGCACATGGCGGCGGCAGACCTCATGAATGGCGCTGTAAAGAACCGCCACCCCGGCAACCGACAACAGCGTTGCAAAGCCGATCGAACGCCCCCCCCCGCGTATCCTGCCCGCCGGAACGGCCACGATCTCGAAGCCCTGTAGGGCGAACACGATCACGAGTACCGCGCGACCGATGGATATCGCGCCGACCTCATGGCGGGGCTGAAAGGGAGTGGATGTCCCGGCTCCCATGAGTGCCAGAGCCAGCAGCCCGATCAGCGGGATCAGCTTGAGCACGGTCACGGTCGACCAGATCCGTGCGCTGAGCCGCAACCCTGACAGATTTAGACCAGCCAACACAACGACGCAGACCAGCCCGAAGCCGCGGCGCGCCGGCACGCTCGCGAAGCCCAACTCCGGTCCCAAATGCGTTGCCAAGCCCGACACGACCGCCGCGGTCGAGAACACCGCTGACACGTAGGCCACCCAGCCGACCGCCGCCGCCACCCGTAAACCAAACGCCGCTTCGGCCCAGACGAACGGTCCACCGTCGCGGCGAAACCGGCTGCCGAGCAAGGCGTACGCAAGCGCGACGGGCGCCAGCGCTGCGAGCGTGACCAGGTACAGCCAACTCCCGATCGCGCCATCCGCGAGCTTGGCGACCTGTGCCGGGGCGAAGAAAATCCCCACCCCAACGATGCCGTTGAGCCCCAAGCTCAAGAGCGAGCCGAAGCCAAGCGGCGCGGATTCGCGCGCCTGGGCCGACGTGGTCACGCCTTGAGCAGCTCGCGAAAACGCTCTTGCAGCAGCGCGCCTGCAGCCTCCGCCGCCGAGACGTCTTCGTAGCCGAATTCGGTTAGACGCCGCCGCGCAGCCTCCGCGCGCTCACGGCGCGCAGCATCCAGCCCGTCTCCGTCTTGTCTTAGCAGGCGTAGGACGTCCTCCGTCGCCTTGGCGACGCCGATTCTACGCTCCTCGAACGCCGATGCCTGTACGCGCGCGAGCTCATCCGCGAACACCTTGGCGTGATCCACCGGCTGACCCGGGTGATCGATCGCCCATGCCGCGATCCGGCCCATCAGGTGATGTCGATGTTCCTCGGCATCGCCATCGACTCCGAGCAAAGCCTCGACTTCGCGCATCAGCCCCTCGTCGGGATCGTCGAGCGCGGAAGTCAGTGGGTTTCTCACCTTCTCGCCTTTCGACCAATAACTGATCTGCAAGATGTATCGCTCGAACAGCGCGTCGTACGCAGCATCGTCGACCAGACCGCTGGCCACGCGGAACTCCGATTCCATGCGGTCTAGCAAGCGCGTCTTCAGATACTCTCGAAACTGCCGATGGTCGTGATAGCCGCCCGGCTGAACATCCAGCGATAGCCACGAAAATTCCGACTCACGTGCGCACAGGTCATCGAGCTCCTTCAATACGCCCAGCGGCGACAGACACCCGTAGTCGTCGCGTTGGGCGGCGTCGAACAACAGCGTTCGCATCTCCCGCGGACTGGCGCCGGTGATGCCCTCGTAAACCGCTTGAGACTCGGTCTCGGCGTACAGCTCGCCGACCAGCCCGCGAAGACGCTTGCGGGCGTCTTCTTCGAGCCGCGTGGGCGCCTGCCCGGTAGCGTACAGCTCCGCTTTCTCGATAGCGGTCAGCTGTCCGATAACCTCTCGGTCGGCCTCCGGGTATCGATCGACCTCGGGTCGAAGCATGCGGGTAAGCACGGCAAACATCGCTGCTGTTTCCGTCGCATGAGGCGCTACGTGACCGACCACGCGACCCACCACCTGTCCGTCGTACACGGCTTTCTCGCTCGGATAGCGCCGCAGGTACGGCATACGGATCAGCTCGAAACGGCCGCGGAAACTATCGAAATCGGGATGTTCTCGGAACGCTGCCAGATGCACCTCATTGGCGCTCGCCAGCATCACGCAGTTTGCCTGAACGGTTTGAGAATTCAGCGGCACTTCGCCCGTTTCGGCCGTCATCTGTAGGTACTTGAACGCATCGAGCGGTCGTTTCAGCAAGTCGGAAAACTCGAGCATGCCGCCGCTCGCGTCGATGATTTCACCGAACGCTTCATACATTGGAACCGACTGGAGCGACGGCGGCAGTGCGGACAACGATCGATCGGCCGTGAGTTGCCTCTCGCCAGCGTCAACGGCCATTTGTGGCCCCACCGCGCCGATTCCGACTCTGTAGCGGCGCGAAATAAAGTACCGAGTAACGCGCACATGACGCAGCACCTGGCTTAAATCGCCATGGTAACTCGCAAGGAGCGCCTCCATCACTTGTTGACTCTTATGAGAGAGCCCACCCTTGAGTATCCAATCTGACGCCCGCCCCGAGTACTCGGCGTTCTTAAACGCGCCTGCGATCAACCGCTGGCGTTGTTCGAACGGCAACAAGAACAGCGGGTGGTCCCGTACTTCGGAACGTACGCGCGCGTCGATCGAATCCTCCGGCAGCTTGGCATAGGAGTCGGCGGCCACTTCCGACGCGCGCTGCTCGCTGAACCCGATGTGGCCCTTGACCCGCGTCTGGTTGGGAAAAACCCAGTCGAAACAGTAAAGCGCTCCTTCGTCGAGCGACGAATAGTGTTCCAATCCGGCGGCGATACAGCGCGCGACAGTGCTCTTCGCGGACCCGTTCGGTCCATGCAGGAGCATCAAGCGATTGACCCGACCACCTCGAACAAAGTTGCGCAGCGCCCGGTAGATCTCACCTTGCACGCCTTCCTGTCCCACGAGGCGTTGTTGGTCGACCGCAGCCCCCGTAGTCCAAGGTAGATCGAACAGTCGGTGGCGCACCTGGGTGCCCCACGGGCGGTCGAGTTCCTCCACACCGAAGTGATCGAACATGTCGAGCATGTAGGCCGCCGCATCACGGCAGGCGCGGACCGGATCTTCCGCGAACACGTCAAGGTACTCCTGAAACGAAATGACGCGCCTTCCCTCGATGAAGGAACGCTCCACCGACTTGACGATTTCGCTCAGTTGCGTGTCTACGCCGCCCATAGCCCACAGGCTACTTCACAGCGATGGTCCTCGCGAGATCGACCTTCTCCATGAGGCAGACGTTGTCGTCACAATACGAGAAAAAGAACTTACCGCCGAGCCGGTGCTCGCCCGCCGATTTCGGGGTGAATGGCACCGACATCACGGCCTTTTTACCGTCGATCTTGATCGCGGTCTTGTCGATCACGGTCTTGGCGATGCCCAGCTCGTCGGCGCTGGCTAGCTTGAACTTGTACGGGTAGTCGGCGTTGCATTTGTACGGGCCTTCAACGCTCAGGTGAATCTTAGCCACGGCTGCTTCGCCGGGCCGGTACGGTCCCGGTGCCTCGAGAGTCACCCGATACTCGCCAGGCTTCTTCGCCTCCGGCGCCGCCTTGACCGGGGCCGTAATTTCGGCGCTCGGCACGGCGGTCGGCGGTGGATCGTTTTTGCAACCGGCAACGGTCGCCAGGACCAGCGCTGTTGTCAGGAGAATCCGAGCCCGTCCCATCGGGTCACACAACGACGAGAACGATGACGAGCAGACCGAGCACC
>JAUIKB010000336.1 GCA_030430975.1 Polyangia bacterium | reverse complement strand
GAGCCGACTAACAACGCGCCCGTCATCGACTTTCTTAAGCGCGCCAGCGCCCAGCACCCGTTTGGCAGCGGCCCGTCGATCGTGATTGCCCTCAGCGCTGATGACGCACTGAGGCGATTGACCGAGGAACACTTCGACCTCGTTATCACGCACTGGGGATATCAACTCGAGACTGCTCGCCAGCTGCTGCTAGCACGCCCAGACATGAAAGACCCCGCACCGGTGATCGTGTTTTCCACGGCGGCGCAAGCCGAATCGCGCAAGCGCGAAGCGCTGCGCCTCGGCGCCCAAAGCTACTCATGCACGTTCGGCGGAGTGTTGCGCCAGATCGAGGCTATCCTGAGTCCAGCGATCACTGAGTAGCCGTCAGCTAGGCTCCGGCGCGCACCATGTCTCGTGTAGGTGCTGCCATAAGACGCCGTGTTCGCTCTGGGAGAACACCGCGGTCGACAGGCGTGACGTCGTCGCATGTCCGTCGAACTGCCACTCTTCATACAACACGACCGTGCTGTGGGCACTCTCCAGAACGACGCGAAAGTTCTCTATCCAGATGCGCATCTTTGGACGCGTCCCACGGCCCTTTTCGACGCTAGACAGGACCTGCTGGCGAGACGCAATCCGACCTCCCGGCGCGACGAGCTGGAAGCTCGGCGCGAGCACGTTGGAAAGACGCTCGGCAGAGCCCTCCTGCGCAGTCCCGCGCAGCCACTCCTGAAAGAAACGGTGAAGGCTGAGGACTTCCTGCTCGCAAGCTTCGACGGACATGCAGCGAAGCTGACATTGACCGACGCTCAGCTCAAGTCTCTAAGAGCGCAATGACTCGGTCGACGATCGGCACGTCGGCCGGTGCAAACTCAACCTGCCGGAGCCGAGTAGGATCCGCCCATTCGATGCGATCGTGCACGCTCGGTATGGGCACCCCGTGGACCAAGCGCGCCTCCAGCACCACGAGCGTCAATTGTCGGTCACGATGCGGAACCGTCGCCCTGCCGACCTCACCCAAGACGCGGGTGTCGATTCCGAGTTCCTCTCGGAGTTCGCGATGCAGAGCCGCTTCAAGCGTCTCGCTGGTCTCGACTTTGCCTCCGGGAACCTCCCAGAGACCTTCACCCTCACGTTCGCCTAGCAGACAGCGGCGCGCCTTAACGATGGCCCCACCGACAACCAGTATCTCGCTCAACTCGGCGGCCCTGCGGGCTTGAAGTACTCAACCTTGACCCGCGCCCAGTCGGAACCAGAGTCAGCGATCGTCACCGATGGACGTCGCTTGGTGCACAGAAACAACAGCTCTTCGAGGGTCGCCTGGGTCAGCAGCAGGTACAGCCGCTCATCGAAGAAAGGAAAGTCCGTATAATCGAGCACAGCACCGCCCTGCCCGGGCGTGACGCGGACCTGCGCTGGCCCGCGCCGAACCTCCCGCCACAGGGTTGGCACTTGGCGCAAGATAAACGACGCCGTACTCGCGCGCAGAAAGACTCGAAACACCGTGCTCACGGCATGGCTGGTCGCATGTCGAATCGTGGTTCGGAACTTTTCGTCGTCGCCACGGGTGACCGTAGCGTCGAGTAGTCGCAACGCATCCTGGAGCGCATCCTCTGGATAGTACTCGCTAGCCTTCGGCTGCCGGAGCGCTTTGTGATAGCGCCCACTGTACGCGCTCTCCATGCGATCGAGCGTCGCCGCTCCGAAGCGCTCGTTCACCGCCGCACGCGCGGCTACGAGCCAAATTCCCTTCACTTGGTGCAGATCGGTGCTGCGCTGCGGATCCACTGCCATCCCGCCTCAGCATACGCCGGAGCTGCGACGGTGTCAGTGAACGCTCACATGCGGCCAAATCGCGCATGATTGCGCGAACTCTGTCCGAGCAAGGGCCAACCGCGGGCGGTGGATGAGCACCCAGCCGCGTCAGCCGACAATCCGCACGGAAATGATTAGCGACGCCGCGCCGCCTTAGCGAGCGCCTTGTGCAAGGTCGCGAGCTGCGCCTGGACTTCGGTCACGCGACCCATTAGCTCCTTGGCACGCTTGCCATCGATTTCGTCAAGAGCCTCGAGATCTTCGACCAGGCTCTCACGCCCGTCGATGAATCGATCGAGCTGATGCACGGCGCGAACACAACGCGGCAGCGGCTTGCGTCCTTTACGCGTTTTCCGAGCCGAACGTAGCTTCGCCGTTTCCACGCGCAAGCGTTCAACCGACCAGTTGGACTTCTCGGCAGCGTTCACCAGACGCTTCTGCTGAGCGGTCGTCAGACCGAGCATCAGGGATAGATGACTCATTCCCAGGTTGGAAAACGTCGGCTTGAGACCGAGCTTCTTGCACATCTCGTAGATCGCGGCGCAGCGATAGAGCGCTTGAGCACTCATCCGCCCATCCGTCATCTCCGAAATCTTGCGGAAAGTAGTCGCGCCTCGGCGCCCGTGCTCGGGTCGATTCCCTGCGTAAAGGTCCTCGACGATGATCTTGCCTACAGCGTACGCGTCCGCCGGCCGCAGTTTTCCGCGCCGGTCGTCGTACATAGCTGCCGGCCATTTGATGTTTCGTTTGCCGCTGCGCCCTGAACTCGATGTTGATTTTTTCCCCCGACCCGATGCTGCGTTTACCGCCATGCCCGCATCGGTACCAGACTGGATCCGAAACACCAAGCCAGATCGTGGTGCAACACGTCACCCGCATGCGGCGCGTACGGCCAGTCGCTCAGTCGTACATCAGGGTTTTCTGGTTGAGAAATCCGACCGACTGGTTGGAGTTCAACGCGGCGGGGGCTCGACGCGGCGCACACCGAACCGGACACCGCCCGATTTCGGTGCTCAAAGCGCGAACTGAGCCGCGCCGAAGCCTAAGGCTGACGGGCGCCGGTCCTGCGAGCGTGCTCACGCTGAATCGCGTCCTTGGGCGACGAACTCACGCAACCGCTGCGGCACATCGGCCGGCAGCGCGCGGTCCAGCCACGCGCTCAGCGATGCACTCGATTTGGTCGACCAAAACAGCACCGGGTGGCGTTGCTCCATCACGGCGTCGATCGCAGCCGCAGCTGATTTTGCGCTGTAAGTCGAGTCCAGCGGGTGCCCGCCACACCGCTGCCACCGCTGCTGCGCGGCCGCTCCAGATCGGGTTGGCCGACCATAGCCCCAGCCCAGGTAACGCTGCCGCGGATCGAGGGCCACGCTCAATTCCGCGCGGGTCGGCGCAGGCCATCCACACGTCGCGCTCAGCAACCGGCCGCACTCGAGCGCAAGCCCCAGGATGCGCACGCGACTCGTCACCGGCCACGGCGTCACGCGCACACTCATGACGCGCGGCATGCGATCGAACCCAAGCCCGATTCGCACTGAGTGCCATAGGCCAACCAGCAGGCCGGCAGTGGTGCACGTCGACCCGACGGCGACTACGACGGTCCCGGGTGGCGACAATTCGCCGCCTTGTATTTGCTCACCCAGTTCCAACGCAGCGTTCACGTAGCCCAGCGCTCCGACAGCCGTTGCGCCGCCCGGCGGCATGACAAAGGCGCCGTCGCCTTGTTGTGCACGCAAACGGTGCATCGCCCACGGCAGACTCGTCCAATGCTGCAGGGGGCGCACGTCGGCGCCGGCAACCAGAAGCGCGTGTAGGTTCTCTGCTGCGGTGCAGGACACCGGCTGCGGAAAAAGCAACGCGCCAGACGACAGTCCGATCCGCGCCGCGTGTAGTGTTGCCGCCAGCGCGTGGTTCGATCCGTACGCACCCGTCGAGTACACGCGCTGGGCCCCCTGGGCACGCGCGAGCGCCAACAGCACCTCCAGCGTCCTGACCTTGTTGCCACCGTAAATGGGCGACGACAGATCGTCGCGTTTCGCAAACAGTGGTGCCGCGGCGAGACCCATCTCGGCGGTTAGCCTCGACATCGATTCAACCGGAGTCGGAAACTGCCCGAGGCGCTCCGGGATGACTACGCTCGCGAGTTCCGGCGCCAGCTCCCACAGCACTCGCCGACTAGTCAACGGGCACCGCCTCGTCGACGTCCTCGTCTTCGGCGCCGTCGTCTTCGGCGTCCTCTTCCGGCTCTGGCTCCGGGCATTTGTCGCCCGTGTGTCCGTCCTGGCCCTCCGGGATGTTGCATGAATGCACTCGAACGATGCGCGTCCGTGGCTGATACACCACGTTGCGCTTCTGTTCGCGCTTCGTTCCGTCAGCCTCCGTGATTACGCGACGGGCGACGACGGTCCAGCCGACTTGGCCCGCGTATTTGACCTTTTCTTCGTCGGGGTCCAGGTCGTCATCGGCGATGTACTCGATATCGGGTTTTACTATGTTGAATTTTCTGGAGACCGTGCGTCGTACCTTTCGTCCGCCGTTGTTTCCGAAGAGCTTGACGCGGATGAACGTCGGACCGTATTCGGTTCGAATCAGCACGCCGCTTTTGGTATCGTTGCGAAATATCAAGTCCGGCGAGGGGTATGACAGCGTGGCTTCGTGCGCGACCGGATAGCGACTGAAGTAGTAGCTGTGCGGTTGGCGCTGAATGATCTCATAGCCGCCGTCGAAGATGGCGTTGAACATCGTGGTTGCGAACTGGCTAATGCCGCCGCCATAGGTCTTGACCATTTCGCCCAGTGCGATGCTCGGCGCGAGGACAAAGCCTTTGGCTTTGTCTCGGGGACCGATGAGTTCGTTGACGCTGAATCGCTCACCTGGTTTCACGATGACGTTGTTCAAGAGATCGGCGATGCGATGGATGTTCTTGACGCGCGGTTGGCAGCACTTGTGGAACGTCGTGAAGCTCGAAACCAAACCGGTGATATTCAGCGCCTCGGCATCCTGAGTGGTGAAGTTTGGCGGCACGCTCCGCTGGATCGGCAAGTGGCCTCGCCGCTCGCTAGTCTTGGCAGCCCCGAGCAATTCGCGCGCAACCTTGTTGGGATCGACGAGCGTACCGGGCCGACTCGGCTCGATCGTGACCTTCGAGCGCTCGACGACGAACCGCGCATTGTACGGGGGTTCTTCCAACCCACGATCCAGCGCCTTGAGCTTCTTGCTAATGACTTCTTGCTCGAAGTAGATCTCGAGCTGCCGGGCTTTCGTCGCGCGCGTACGCACAGCCTTAAGAAGCTCGTCCGGTGCGAACGTCACTTCCAGTTCCTCTTGATCGTTGCTCAGCGTGATGGGACCGGTGAGCAGAGTCTTGGCTTGCGCGAGCGCGGCCTGCTCGGCGCCGGCGTCGACGGGCGGCTCGACTGAGTTGAGCACCGCTTCGACGCCCGTACCAGCGCCGCGCGCGGCTGCCGAAAGCACCGCATCAGCGGTCGCGTCAACATCGAGCACGTGGCCTGGGCGCGGCGCTGCAGCCTGCAACTTGCCACCGCGGTAGGCGACCTCCCCCGGAAACGGAGGGTCGTCGATCGCCGCGGCGCCGAACGCCTCAAGCTTCTTGCGGAGCGCCGAACGGTCACAGCGAACCGATAATGAAACGGCGTGCGAGGTTGTCCAGCTACGCATCCAGTAGGCAATCTGGCCGGCGAAGCTACCCGAGCGCCCAGCCCGAAGCAGCGTTTCGCGAGTCGCCTTGTGATCAACCGTCAGGTCGATCTCCGCCGGCTTGATGAAGAACACCTGCCCCGCCACAGTCACCGCCACGCGTCTGGTGGCGAGGCGCTTGGCAGCGCTGGCGATCGCGCGCTCCAGCTCCGCACCGGCCAGGCCACTGACCGCGACCGGCCCCAGCTGTACGCCACCCAACGGCTCGCCTCGACTCGCCGCGCGGTCGACCCCGTAAGCGGCCAGAGTGGCGAGCAGCAAGAGTGCGCAAAGTCCGACCAGCGCGGCGGCCCGCCGCGCCAGCGGCCGTCGGAAAGAACCGCTCCTGAGCCGTTTCATCGCACGTGTGCGCACCTGCGCGGGATACGCTGAAGCGGCGCGCCGGGTCCACCACAGAACCGGAGATTCCTTGTATCTCAATTATTTCAGATAGTTAGACACCTTCCAGGACGGGCAGAGAAGATCCGAATAATCCAGCTGCGCGAAGAGTTTCGGCTATAATCCCGCGCCGCGGGGGCCGCCGCCGGCCGCCCTTCATCGAAAGGTCTCGAAATGTCGCGAAATGAGCTGATGAGTCTCGCCCTCTTTCTTGGCGCATGCGCCATGGCGAGTGGCTGCAACAAGAAGGACGCTGAGGCATGTCAACGAGCGCAGTCGACGGTCCGCCAAGCGCTAAGTACCGGCAACTTCGAGGGCGCAAGAACCTGGCGTGAGTACGGCTACAAACACTGTGAGGCCAGCGAGATGTCTTCTCTCGATCAAGAGATCGTGGCCAAAGAGACCGCCGTGCAGCAGGAGAAGGCCGCCGCCGCAGCCAAGAAGGCCAAGGTAAAGAACCTGGTCTCGCTCTTGGCTAACTTCGCCGGCGGAGCGAAGGACGCTCCAAACAAGGCAGCGAAGGCCGCCAAGTGCGATGGTGACGACGAGAAACCCAAACCAAAAGAAGGCTGGTGCCGCGGTACCCGCAGCGTGAACGGCGGCAACACGAGCTTCCAGGTCACCTACCGCAAGGAAGAACCCAAGGCATTCAAGGTAAAGGCCAACATCGGCGACGAGTTCACGTGTGACGACCTCGGTCCCAA
>JAUIKB010000335.1 GCA_030430975.1 Polyangia bacterium | reverse complement strand
TTCGGTGCGGGGTGCGCGCGGACACGCACCCCCGGTCGTCACACGCGCTCCATCGCGTAGTCGCCGCGCTGGCCGGTGCCGTAGCGCTGCAGCGCGCCATCCTTGCCGACCGCGTTCGGACGGTTGAAGATCCAGTTCTGCCAGGCCGTCAGCCGACCGAAGATACGTGTCTCCATGGTCTCCGGACCGGCGAAGCGCAGGTTGGCCTCCAAGCCTACCATGGCGTCCGGCGAGAAACTCGCCCTCTCCTCCAGGAACACACGCAATTCGTCTTCCCAGTCGATGTCGTCATAGGCAAAGGTGACAAGCCCCAGGCGCTCCGACTGCTCGGCCTCCAATTCGCGCCCCTGCTTCTTTGCCGCGGCAGCTTCGGCTGCAGTGCGCCTGCGCCGAAACACCAGAAGTGGGCCGACGATGAACAGTGTTGCGAGTAGCGAGCTGAACGCGAACTGCCCGATAATGAACAGCGGGTTGCCTTGCGACACGTTGGTCGCTTCGCGCATGTACTTGGCGGAGCTGATCGGTTTGCTCCAGCGCGAAAAGTTGAAGAAGTAGGGTCGGTCGTCGGTCGTGGGGGAGATGTCGCGAGGAAATGCGGCGATAAACTCGTCTTTCTTATCCGTGCGGATGAAGTCCTCGACGATGTTGCCCAGCGTTTGTCCGGGCATATAAGTGATGGCGATGCCACTGCGTGCGGCAAAGAGCCGCGTGCTGTCGATCTCTTCCTGCGTGAACTCGCCCTTCTTGACCATCACCGCAGATAGTTGATCCGCCGTGCTCAGCGCCATGATCGATCGGGGCAGTTGGCTCGCCCCGCGCTTGGAAAGCGCTGCATCCACGTTGCCGATCAGGCGCAGAGTTTCCATCTCAGCTGCCATGCGGATGATCTGAAGGATCCCGCCGTCGGCCAGATGGTCGTACATCTCCGCGATCGCTTCCTGAGTATACAGGTAGCTCTCCGCGAGGATGTAGGCGCCCGACGTGAGCGACGTCCACGTATCGATGCCGGTCATTTGCACGATGTCGAACTTGCCGGTCTCGCGCATTAGCGCCGTGCGACCCTCGTCGACGATCACCGACACTTTGGGATCCTCGAAGAGACGCCGACTGAAGTGAGGCACGACCTTCGTGTGAATTTCTACGACGCCCCGGTTCAGCTCCACCGCCCGCACCGAGTCGGCCCCGTGGACCTTGGCTGCCCAGACGTCGTTACCACCGCCCATCCCGATGATAAAGACGCGCGGCTTCTTGCCTTCCTTGAGGCGGACACTCGCCGAGTACATGCTGCGCTTGAGGACGACCAGGCCGTTTGGGTCGTCCGAAAAGTTCGAGATGATGGTGCCGGCGTCGCCGTCCTGAAGAATGAACTTCTGATCCGAAAGAGGCAGGCCTTTGGTACGCGCGCCGCGGCAAAACATGAACCGCAACTGAGGCGGCATCGGCAGTAGATCGATTCGACTGTTAGCGCTCCATCGCGAGTACTCGCTGTAGGCCGCAATTTTCGCACGGAAAGTATCGGTCAGATCCAGGAACCCCTTGCCGGGAACCGGAAACATAGCGTCGAAGAACGGCATCAACACCAGGCACATCAGGCCGCCAACGCCGGATGCTTGGAGGCTGGGACGGCGGACCGGTTTCGGCGCAACGATCGCCAAGGTGATGAAGCCGAGCAGCGCGACCGCGAGAAAGCACCCGCCAGCGCCGACCGGCCACAGCAGGATGGGGCACAGCAAGCAGCCGAGGCCCGCGCCCACCAAGTCCGCGGCGTAGACCTTGTTCACGTGCGCGGCGTGGGCCGTCAGAATCAGCCCCACCGCGGTGCCTCCGAAAAAGAACGGGACCGCCGCCGCCAGGTTGAACACGCCGAACCGCACGGCTTCGCCCACCGATGTGAAGTGAAGGCTGTCCGGCACCTGGAAGCTGAGCAGAAACACCCACGTCAGCCCCAGCGACACGAGATAACTCAGCGTGAACTTCCAGATGTACTCGCGTGGCGCTTTCTTCCAGCGGTGCTCGGTGAGCGCGAGCACGGTGCCGCTGGCGCCGATCCCAAGCAGGCAATTCGAGATGATCAGGTAGCCAAAATGGAAATGCAGCCGTAGCGCGCAGACCCGCGTGAGCAAGACTTGATAGGCTAGAAGTGACGCCGATAGCAGGGCGATGCCCCAAAGCGCGTACCTCTCGGGTTGTTTTGCTCTCACCATCGGTGTTCGGTCGCGCGCAGCATGCCCGAGCACACCCGCCATCCGCAACCCGTTGCGACGGGCAATCGACCGACGTAGGCTCCCGCCGTGCCTTCGCGCCCCGCAAGCGACGAATCGGCCGCTCCTGGAACCGGATCCGACTCGCCTCCGGCGGCGAAACGCTACTGGACTTGGGTGCTTCTGGCGATTGCGTTGGGTGCACTGTTCAGATTCCCGTCGGTGCTGACGGGGTGGATACTCGACGACTACGTCCAGCAGGCCATGCTCGGCGGCAGTGATTTCTGGACATCTAGGGAGCCGTGGAACCTGTATGCGTTCATCGGCGCGACGCCGGACGAGGTACCGATTCTCCGCAGTCACGGCGCCATCCCCTGGTGGACCGACGATCAAATGCGGGCCGCCCCTTTTCGTCCGCTCACGAGTCTGCTGATCGCGGCCGATCTCAAGATCTTTGGCGCCAAGGCGTTGCCGCTGCATTTGGCAACGCTCGGGTGGTGGTCGGCGATGATGGTTGCGTTTGCCGTTGTCGCTCGGCGGTTCGTCTCGCGACGCACGGCCGTTCTAGCGGTGTTCATCTTTGCCATGGCGAAAGCTCACGCCGTGCCCATGGCTTGGGTCGCTAACCGCTGCGTGTTTGTCGCCACGACCTTCGGCCTGTTGACGATCTGGCTGCATGCGAAGGCGCGCGAGGAGCGCAGCGTGGGTTTGCGTATCGCTGCCGTCGCGTTCGCCGCCCTGGCGATGGCTGGCGGCGAGTACGGCCTCAGCGCACTATGTTTCATCGCAGCGTACGAGTGGCAGTTGGGTCCCGGCACGCTGCGCGACCGGGCGCTGGCGATGGTGCCGTTCGTTGGACTCTTCATCGCCTACGCGACCGTCTTCCGAACGCTGGGCTACGGCGTTGAGCAGTCCATACTCTATGTGGACCCGGTCGACGAAGCTGGACTGTTCTTGTTCCGAGTCGTTTCACAGCTTCCGCTGTTCGTCATCGACGGACTGAGCGGCATCCCGGCGGTACTGCCTCCGCTGGTCGCGCTGGCCGTGTTCCTATGGACGTCGATCGGATTTGTCATCGGCGTGCGGCACCTCAGCAGCGCTGAGGTGAAGTCGACCGCCAAGTTTGCGGTGTTCGGGTCACTCATGGCGACCATCCCGCTCGGCGCTTCGGTGTTCGCGGCGCGGTTGCTCGTCTTCATCAGCGCGGGCTTCGCCCTGGGGGCGGCCATTTTGATCGCCGACGCTTGGCGCCGTCGCCGAGACGCTGGTCGCACTTGGCGACTTTGGTTCGCGGCGGGGCTTGCCGGAGGCCATTTGCTGGTGGCGCCAGTCATGAGCTACCTGGAGTGCTGGTCTTCCAAACTGCTCAATGAAAACCTCCACCGCGCCGCGATGGAGGCGCCGATCGACGACGCGCGGGTCGCTGAACAGGAGGTGATCCTCATCTCCGCGCTCGACACGTTCTCGCTCCACTATCCGATGCTCGTGCGTCATCTGAGCGGCCGTCCAATGGCCAAGGGCTGGCGTGTACTGACCGGCGCCGCAGGCGAACACGAGCTGCTCCGCCCGGCGGCGAACGTGCTCGAGTTGCGCAGTCGCGCACCGTTGTTTTCGAATCCGAACTCGATGGTGTACCGGCGCCCGAAGCCGCCGATTCAGGTCGGAACGAGCTACCGGCTCGGGACGTTCTCGTTGAGCGTGTTGGACACGTCAGACCTGGGGCCGAAGCATCTACGGCTGACGTTCGATAAGCCGATCGCCGACGCGAACACGGTCTTGCTGCGCGCTACGCGCGTCGGTTACGCGCGCGTACCGCTGCCGCGCGTCGGTTCTCGCACGCTGGTGCCGGCGGCCGTAGCGCCAGCCGAGCACCATCGTTTTACCCGCTGACGGCTTAGCCGCGAAGCTCAGCTCCGCTTGGTGTAACGTTCGACAGCGTGGAAGCCGACGAGCCTGGGAATGCAACACTCGCGCGGCGCGCCTGGGTGGCGCTGTGCGCGGTCGTGGCTCTGCACCTCGGTCTGCTGAGCTATTTCGCCCCGTGGCGCGTCATGTTGTCGACAGAGCCGGTGGTCGTCGTGGACTACTCGCTTCACGCATATCAAGTCGAGCGAGCCCGCGTCGCGTTCAGGAGTTGGGGCGGCCACCTATGGGCGTGGGATCCGTACATGCGGGCGTCGTTGAAGATCTGACCAGCAAGGGCACGGAGCTGTTCGTGATCCTGCTGACGTATCTCGGCGTTCATCCAGGGTTCGGATTTAATGCTTGGATACTGCTGATTCACTTGCTCCTGCCGTTTGTGGGGTACTGGTCGGGGCGTTTGTTCGAGCTAACGCGGGTTGAGTCCACGATCGTCGCGCTGCTGTGGGTCGTTGCCTGGTTTTTTGATTCCTGGCTACACTGGAGCTGGTTCATCGGGATGATCTCTTGGTCGGCCGTGACCTATCTGTCCGTGCTGATCGTTGCGCTGTCGTATAGCGCGCTCAAGTCGGGCCGCAGCTGGAAGTTCGTGGTGCTCGGGTTAGTCGCGGCCGCGCTCAGTATCATCCACCCGTTTGGTGCGCTGAGCGTGTTGGCCCCGTGCGGCGTCCTGTACGCTAGCTATCGCCGACGACTGAGCCGTCGGAACCACGTGTTGCTCGTCGCGGCCATCTTGCTGGCCGCTTCGACCGTACTGATCTGGGTGTTTCCCGCGCTGCGCTTTAGGCACTACATCTTGGATGCCGACACGTTCTTGAACGCGACGGCGTCGTACCTGGTCAGCGACTACTTCGACACGATTCGCGACGGACTCAACACCGGCGGGCCGATGCGATCGATGATGCGCTGGTTGATCATCGGATTTGGCGTCGCCATGCTGCTGCGGTGGCGAAAAGAACGCGACGACCGCGCAGCTCCGATGGCGGCGTTCGTAGGCGTGTGCGTATTTATCGCGTACTTCGCGGCGTACACGAAGTTCGGTCGGCAGACGCAACCCTATCGGCAGATCGGACCGGCAACGCTTGCTGCTGCGATTCCGGCCGCCGTGTTTCTAGTTGACGCGCTTCGTTGGGCTAGGCTGAAGACGTACTCGATTCAGGCCAAAGGACTACTCGCGGTCGCGCTCATCCTGCTCATCCCCCGGTTTGGGCGCATCGTTTTGTTCTACGTGCCGGATTGGATTCCGCACCGAACGATTCGGCTACCGATGGACATGAAGACGTCGCCGCTCATGAACGCGAACGAGCCGATGCCGGCGGTGATGAACCATTCGGGACCGCCGAAGGTGCTCAAGGACCTGGCATCGACGCTGCGGCAGATGCATAGGGGGCGGGGACGCGTCTTGGTGCGCGACTGGATCACCGCGGAGTACCTGGCGGCGGGCAATGTCGTTCCCGTCTTGGGCGGCATTGTCGAGCGCAACGTGCCCCACGTGGATGCCAACTTCTATCGGCTGCTCAAGGACAAGCGAATGACGTCGGCGGCGGTTGGAGACTATTTTGATCGCTACGCGGTGGGTTGGGTCGTGACGTCCGGGGCGCCGGGTTTCCTCGATAATCGCGGCGACCTGCTCGAGGCGGTAACGGCCGTCGGGCCGTTCCGCGTGTATCGCACGCGCAAAGAGCCGAGCTATTTTCTCTCGGGCGCCGGACAGATCGCCGACCAGAGAGTGAACAGCGTGCAGGTTACCGGCGCGTCTGGACCTGCCGTGGTGTTGAAGTTTCACTGGTTAGAAACACTCAAGTGCCGGCCTGATTGCACGCTCGAAAAGGTGGACGTGCCGGGGGCTCGGCCCGGATTCATTAAGGTTCCGAAGCCACCGCCGAGCTTCGAGATCTACAACGGCTACTAACGGTGCGGGGGCGGCGCTCCGCCGCGCTAGAAGTGACTGACGTTCTTGCTGAACTCGAGCGCTCGGCGTGTATAGCCCCAGCGTAACAGCCGCTTGGTGGTTTGCCTCCGGTACCATCCGCGCTCGACCAGCTCTTCCATCGCGCGCTGAATGGCGACTCGCACGGCGCTAGGCCAGCCAACCTCGCGCGCGCATTCGACTCGATAGCGCAACGCTCGTCGGCGGGTCACGCGTCCGGATGCTGCGATGCGGCCAGCGATACGGCCTGACTCCAGCGCTTGCCAGATGCCTTCGCCGGTGAGCGGATCGATCAAACTCGCCGCGTCCCCGCACGTGAGCAACCCTTCGACCGCCGCTGGCGGTCGCCGCGACGCCAACGGCAGCGACCAGACGCGTGACTTGCCCTCCAGCCTGGCCCCCGCAAAGCGATGAGACTGGCGCGCGATGAAGTCGCTCAATAGCGACCGGAGTCGTCCCTTTTGCGCCTGGAACCGATCCAGTCGCTGGTAGACGCCAACGTTGCGGAGTCCATCGATGGCGGGGAATATCCATGCGTAGCCGCAAGGCAGA
>JAUIKB010000334.1 GCA_030430975.1 Polyangia bacterium | reverse complement strand
GTACGTTCAGCGGAACCGATAGGCGGGGTCACCAACCCGAGTTCGGTTTCGAGTCGACCGATCAGACCTCGCGGTCCGAGCCACTGAGTGCTGATCGTTGCTGCTCGATCTCGCAGCGGTCCCGGGTAGGCGGGGCCGTCGAGGGCGGGGTCAAAGACAACCGAGAGGGTGGACCGCGTGGTCATCACGTGATGCAGAGTCAACGGGTTGTGCGCAGGTGGCAAGTAGCCCGCTGAGCGAGGCCAGCCAATCCCAACCCTTTCGTTCTCCCGCGGTCTGGGCTACTTCGCCCTGCATGATTCCCCGCTACACGCCCAGCGATTTTCGAGATTTGTGGACCGACGCCACGCGCTATCGCACATGGCTCGAGGTCGAACTGGCCGCCTGTGAAGCGATGGAAGTGGGCGGCCTCGTCCCCGAGGGTACGGCGGCTTCGATTCGAGAACAGAACATCGATCCGGACCCCGCTGCGATCGAAGCGATCGAAAAGGTCACGCGCCATGACGTGATCGCGTTTCTGACCCACGTCGAGGAAAAAGCCGGCGCTGCGGCTCGTTGGCTGCACCGCGGAATGACGTCGAGCGACGTGCTCGACACGAGCCTCGCGATCCTGCTCGCTAAGGCCTGCGACCTGCTGCTGACTCGCAGCGACGGACTCGTCGACGCGCTCGCCAAGCGCGCCCAAGAGCACGCACGCACACCGATGATGGGCCGGTCCCACGGCATTCACGCCGAGCCGGTCACGTTCGGCGTCGTGCTCGCCGGACACCTCGCAGAGGTCAAGCGCGCTCGGCACCGCTTACGCACCGCGCGTGACGAGGTCGCCGTGGGCAAGATCGCCGGTGCGGTTGGAACTTACGCGCACCTCACTCCGGAGATCGAGCAGGCGGCGCTCGCTGCGGTCGGGCTCAAGCCGGAGACGGTGGCGACTCAGGTCGTCGCACGGGACCGCCACGCTGCGCTATTCAGCGCGATGGCGCTGATGGCCGCGGCGATCGAACGGCTCGCGACCAACGTTCGTCACTGGCAGCGGACGGAGATGGGGGAGGCGGAGGAACGCTTCAACAAGGGGCAAAAGGGTTCGAGTGCCATGCCCCACAAGCGCAACCCGATCCTGACCGAGAACCTGTGCGGCCTGGCGCGGATTGTCCGCGCTGCAGTGACCCCCGCGCTCGAGAACATCTCGCTGTGGCACGAGCGCGATATCTCGCACTCGTCGGTGGAGCGGATGATCGCGCCGGACGTGACGACGACGCTGGGCTTCATGCTCGAGCGCGCGACCTCGGTCGTCGACGGACTCGTCGTGTACGAGGAGCGGATGCGCGAGATCTTGGACAGCGCGCGTGGGTTGTACTTCAGCGAAGCCGTCATGCTCGCGCTGGTCGGCAAAGGCATCGCGCGCCAGACGGCGTACGTGTTTGTGCAGCGAAACGCCATGAAGGCGTTCCACGGCGAGGGCGCCTTCCGCGCCAACCTGGCAGAGGACGCGGACGTGCAGAAGCATCTGAGCGCAGACGAGCTGGACGCGTGTTTCGACCTCGAGCACGCGCTGCGGCACGCCGAGCTGATCGTGAAGCGCGCGGTCGCGAGTTAGCAGTTGTCGAATCAGCTGCTCGACGAGCTACGCCCCCGCGCCGTCGGCGACGGTCGATATCGGTTTCAACTCAGCGACGACTGGAGCTTTCGCGGGCCGTCCGGCGGCGTCCTCACCAGCGTCGCCCTGGCCGCGGCACGGGCGGAGGTAAACGACGCACGCCTGGTCGTGCGGAGCGCGATGACGATCTTCTGCTCACGCATCCTGCCGGGCGACATTTTCGCGCAGGTTGAAGTCCTGCGACGCGGCAACGTGGCGGCGCAGGTTCGCACGCGCATCTCGGGCGCCGGCGCGACCGACGTCGGCGCAGAAGTGTCGGCGACGTTTGCGCTGGAGCGTGAGGGCGTGAGCCTCGACGGTGAGCCGCACCACGGGTTGCCGCCGCCGTCGGCGGAGCTGCCGGACGCGCTGCAGGTGCCGTTCGACCGCGCGCGCATCCCGACGTTCTTCGAGCGCCTCGAGGGTCGCATCGCGTTCGGCCACCGCTGGCATGAAGAGACGTTCGCGGCGGGCGTTGCCCGCTTCGCTCGCTGGCTCCGATACCGCGAGCGGCCGCTAACCGAGTCAGGTGCGTTCGACCGGCTCGCGCTGCCGCCGATGGTCGACACCATGCCGTCGGCGCTCGTCGAGGGGCTGGGCTCGGACTTTCCGCGCTTCGTCGCGCCGAGCCTCGATCTCACGGTGCATTTCATCGCTGCGCCGACGCCGGAAACCGAGTGGCTGTTGGTCGACTCGCGCTGTCGGTCGGCGGCGGACGGCTACGGCTACGCTGACGTGCGCGTGTGGGATCAGACGGACCGCCTGCTGGCGTTCGGGGCGCAGTCGATGATCATTCGCCGACCCACATTGAAGCCGTAGGGAGCTGAAACGGCGCCTAACAGCACCCCGCTTGAACAGCACCTAAGCGCTTGAAGAGGGGGACAACAGAATTTCTTCACAGCATCTGTAGCGGTCGCTCAAACAGTCGGCGGCAACTACTTGTCCTGGTACGAAAACGTCTCCGTCAGCTTCATGAAACCTTTGCCGGACAGGCCGCCGGATGTCACGGTGATCGGTCCCTTGGTCTCAAACGTCAGCCCGCGGGACGTGGCGACGTCGATGTCGAACGAGCCGAGCAGTGTGCCGCTCATCGTCATCTCGGAGTCCTTGGCGACGATGTCGAGGCTGACGTCGAAGCGCGTCCGTCCGGGGCCTCCCGGCGCCGGTCCGCGAAACGTCAGCGTGCCCTTCTTGAGCTGACTGCCGAGCCCGAACGCTGCGCCCGGCATCGCAATCGCTTGCCCGACCGTCATGTCGCCGGTCGGTAGGAACGTCGCTGGTCCCACATCGAGATCATCGGTGAGCACGGTTTCCGAGAGCTGTTTCGGTACGGCGCGGCCGTCGAGGTGTTTCACCGTGGCTGGCGTGGTGGCCCGACTGATCAGAAACGTCTGCCCCTGCTCGTCGTTGGTGACGGCTTCGCCGTTGGTCTTCGTCCGCGCCAGCACGTACTGCACGCGCAATTTGGATGCCGTGCCGCCTGCGACCTCCTCGACCGTGATGCGGCGGTGCTTGGATTCGATGACCTTGACCTTGCCGCGCTTGGGGACCGTCATATCCATCTCAAACTCGCTACGGGTCTCGATCTGATCGCCGACGACCGGCGTGCGGCTGGTTCGTTCGCTGGTGCCCGCGCCGATAAGAGGGCGGCTCGTGGCTCCGGGCCGGGTATCAGACCGGCTGAAGAACACCACCGCGCCGACGATCGCTGCGATGCCCAAGAAGCCAACCATGGCCAGCCCGATGCCTCCGACCGCGCAGCCTCCGAGCGCACCTTGGGCGAGCGCTGACGATTGCGGACCTGCGGCGACGGTGGCCGGCCGCTGCGCCGCCACAGCTTCGGCCGCGGCCACCGTGCTGTCGGATGCCGAGTGTCGTGGCGCGGAGTGGTGTGGCGCGGACGCGACCGGATCGGTTTGGGTTTCCGGGAGCGCGGCCGCGGTGCGTCGCGCGAGCTCGCTGGAGCTGACCTCGGTGTCGATCGCGCTTGAGTGCGGCGCGCTGACCGCCGCCGCTTCACCTCCCGTTTGGTGCGCGTGCTGCTGAGCGGCGAGCAGCGTGGGAGCGTCGCGCCCAGCCGCCGGGTTGCTCGGATCGGGTGACGCCTGAGTCGGTGCCGTCGCGCGGGCATCCGAAAATGGCGTACCGGTGTACTCCGTCACCGGCCCGCTTTGCGGGCCGGGCGCGGCGCTCGGGTCGTAGAGCGTCGACGGCACGTCGGCGGCAGCTTGGCCGCCTGAGAGTTCAGTCGCCGGCGCGGCGTCGTGCAGGCTGACCTGAGTAGCGGTCGACATCGTGTCCGGACTCGACTTTCGGTCTTCGGACGAGGCCACGCCGAGATGCTACACGACCGCCTGATATGTTGCAGCGCCCGGGCGGTGCTGGATGGGCCGAGCACGCCGCGTAGGCACGCAAAATCCCGGGGGTTCGGCCGCCTATTGACCCAGGGCACAAACCGACTCATGTCCCTCTCTTCAGTCAAACGGTCTAAGGAGGATTCGTGCCCGACGCAGAGGAAACCGACAAGCCGAGCAAAACCGGCGACTACGTCGCCAAGAAGCTCTTCGATGCCCGCACCGTCATGATATTCGGCGGCATCGACATGAAGCTCGCGGAGCGCGTTGTGGCGCAGCTGTTTGCTTTGGCGGAGGTATCCGACGACCCGATCCGCGTGGTCGTGAACTCACCTGGCGGTCACGTTGAATCGGGTGACAGCATCCATGACGCGATCAGCTTCATCAAGCCGGACGTGCTGATGTTGGGTACGGGTTGGGTTGCCAGCGCGGGCGCGCACATCTTCCTCGGCGCTAAGAAAAAGCATCGGTACTGTTTGCCGAACACGCGGTTTCTCCTCCATCAGCCGAGCGGTGGCGTCGGTGGCCAGGCGTCCGACATCGAGATCGAAGTCAACGAGATGGTCCGGATGCGTGAGCGCCTGAACAAGATCATCGCTCGCGAGACCGGTCAGACTCTCGAGAAGGTCATCAAGGACACCGATCGGAACTACTGGATGAGCGCCGACGAAGCGAAGGCCTACGGTGTCGTCCACAAGGTCATCGACACCATCGCGCAGCTCAAGTAGCTCGCGCGGCTTAAGTAGCTCTTGTCGGCCACTGGCCTAACCCGCATCCCCGCGCCGCCCCGCGATCTCGACGACCGCGCGGTGTACTCGATGACTCCGCGCCCCAAGCGGAGCTTTCAGACCATATTGGACGCGCACAAGCTGATCGGCGGCGACCGCGGGCAAAGCCACGTCACCCGCAGCTGGACCGACGACATGCTTCGTCTCGAGTTCGAGCACCACCTCAATCACGGACGCGTTTCGGAGACCATCGAGTTCGACTACCAGTCGGGCGACCTGCGCACGCGACGCCTAGTCCGTACGGTCCATGATGGCGACGATCAGCTGCTGCGAAGCGAGGACGCAACATTCGGCAGCCCGACGATCGAGCTGCCCGAGGAAACCTATCCGGAGGTCGCTCTGCCGTTCATCTTAGGCGCGATGGTCGGCCTACCGGGAACCAGCAGCTTCTACGCTTGGATCAACGATCGCTTCGTCGCCAAGGTCTATTTCGAACGAGACGGCGAGTCGGAGCATCGCATCGGCGGCGAGCGCCGCCGCTCGATCGAGGCGGTGATGTATCCGGACCTGAACGACTGGGTGCCATTGCCGCGCATCCTCACGCGCCTCGCGAAGCCGTTCGTACCCAAATACCACATGAGTTTCGACAAGGAGACGCCACACCGCCTGCTGCGCTTCGAAGGCCCCTACGGACCGCCCGGAGCGCCAGAGGTGGTGCTGCAGCTCGAGCCGTAGGTCCGGGGGGTCCGATTCGGGAGTCGGTTCGGGCTCGGGCTCGGCCCGGGACGCCGTTGAACTCAGATGCGGTCCCGTGCGGACTCGTTCGGTTCGAGCCTATCGGCTAGACCGCTGAGGTTCGATTTCGCCACCAGCGTCTGCCGATCAGTCCGACGATCAGCGCTGCGTGCCATGCGCGTACGCCGCTCTGTTCGTCGTCGTAGATCGGCCGCACCGGAACCTCGACGACCTTCATCTTGGCTGCGCTCAGCATGCCCAGCAGATCGTTGGGGTAGCCGAAGCGCGGCCAAAGGTCGTCGAGCTGCAGGCGCGCCGCTGCCGAGCCGTGCAGGACGGTATAGCCGCACTGGCTGTCGTCGATGTCCAGCCCCGTCATGACGCGCGTGACCCACGCCAGCCAGCTGCCGGCGAGCCGGCGATGGATGGGCATGCGCCGAAACTCCGGGTGTCGGAATCGGTTGCCTTTGACGTAGTCGGCGCGTTCGTCGATCAAGGCGTCGAGCAGGCCCGACAGGTCGTCCGGGTCCATTTGGTTGTCGCCGGCCATCACCGCCAGCGCTTGGCAGTCGTCGGCGAGAGCAGCTCGATAGCCGGTGCAGATAGCCGCACCCACCCCGCGGTTTTCGGTGTGTTCGACCACGGTGGTGCGCTGGTCCGAAAGAAACGTGGCGCGCTGGACGGTTTCGTCTTGGCTGTGGTCGTCGACGACGAAGATCGCATCGACGTATTCTGGAATGCCGCGCAGCGTTTTTCCAATCAGTCTCGCCTCATTGTAAGCGGGGATAATCACCGCGACCCGCAGCTGCCGATGCACGACTCCTGGCTAGCGCTTGCCCGAAACCGGTTCAAGCACTAAACGCGGAGCGTGGCGTCGACGCGGCCGGCTGTAGCGAAGAGCACCAAGAAGCGCGTGCTGTTGGTGGTGTTCGCCATTGCGCTGATCCCGGTGGGGTGGTTCGCGTACGCGTGGTTGACATATCCGAGCGACCGAACGCCCGAGGGCGCGTATCTGCGCGTGATGAGCGCCGTCAATCGCGGCCAGCCAGAGCTGTTCTTCGCGTACATCGAAACGCGCGCTCAACACGCGTGCTTCACGATCGGCGACTACCGTAAGCGCGCCCACGATCGCGTGAAGAGCTCCTACGCCGAGCCGGAGCGCTCG
>JAUIKB010000333.1 GCA_030430975.1 Polyangia bacterium | reverse complement strand
AAGCGCAGGCGCTTGTCGAGGTGGGCGTACGCCTCGAAGGCTTCGCGCCGCCGCTGAACCCGAAATGTCGGAGATTTAGCGTCGCGCCGGATCCTGGCGTCCTGGAGGTGAACCTGCCACCCACCGCCGACTCTGCCGACTACACAAAGCTACTGGACGAGGTGTTCGCCGCGGCACGGACGGTTGGCCTGACGGCGGAACGCTATGCTGACGACGGTCGCTTCGTCGGTCCCGGCGGCGGCCATCATCTGACCCTGGGAGGCCCCGAACCCCTTCAGAGTCCGTTTCTATGTCGAAGCCGGCTGCTCGCCGATCTGATCGTTTTTCTGAACAATCACCCGGTGCTGAGCTACGGCTTCACAGCGCTCTTTGTCGGACCCACGTCGCAGGCCCCACGTATCGACGAAGCGCGTCCCGATTCGCTTTACGAGCTCGAAATTTCCCTCGACAAAGCCATCCATACCGAGGCCTGCGAGCCGTGGCTCGTCGATCTGCTGTTTCGCAACCTGCTCGTCGATGCGACCGGCAACACCCATCGCGCGGAGCTCTGCATCGACAAACTGTTCGATCCATCCACGCCGCATGGACGCCAGGGCGTGGTCGAGTTCCGTGCGTTCGAGACGCAACCCTGTCCCCGGCTCGCGGCTGCTCCTGGCTTGCTGCGCGCGATCGTCGCTTACTTGGTCGACCGACCACGCGACGCGCCCTTGATTCGCTGGGGCCCGAAACTGCACGATCGCTACATGTTGCCTGCGTGGCTGCGAGACGACTTGCGGGCCGTGCTGGACGAACTTGCCGCGGTGGGTCTCGACTTGCCATACGCCGCGTTCGAGCCGTACATCGCGCGACGGCTGCCCCAACTCGGCGAGCTCCGCGTAGGAAGTGGCACAGTCACGATCCATGCGGCGCTGGAACCGTGGAACGTGCTTGCGGAATCCGTTCAGAGCGGGGCGACATCGCGCCCTGTGGACGCGTCTCTGGAGAGGATTCAGGTCCGAGCTGCGGGCCTGTCCAACGACGAGGTCTGTGTAACATGTCACGGCTTCGAAGTGCCGTGCGCGGACTTGGACGGCGGCTGGGTGGGAGGCGTGCGGTACAAGGCTCGCTCGCCGACGACCGCCCTGCATCCGTTCATCGACGTCCACCTCCCTCTCGATATCGCGGTCGTACGTCGCCAAGACGGCGACGTACTCGCCCGCGGACGCCTGAAGGCACCGGCGAAGGACGACGGGAAACCGCGGACGGCTGAGGAGGCAACCCGTCTCATCCTCAGCCGCTGGGTTGACGGTAAGCCCGGCGGAACGATTAACGTCCAGCCGGTCGCCAGCCATCCGCAGGCACCTAACACCCTCGATCTTCGGCGCGTGACGGGCCACCGTACGATTTAGCTCCGGGCTGGCGATCTGCACTGTGGTCCCGAGGGAATTGAGCTAGAGGTCGCGTCATGCCGAATCTCTTGGCGATGTCGTTTGAGGGCCTAATCGCGCCCAGCTTCACCTACGCATCGGGACGCCAGGATGAGCCACCACCTGACGGTTATGGCCTTGCGTACTTTCCCGGTGGTGAGCCGGCAGCGCGGCTACTCAAGGAGCCGGCGCGCGCTCGTGCCGGCGGGCGTCGCCTGCTCGAACGTTGGGGTGGCGCGCAGTCGTCGCTGTTTGTGATGCATGTCCGGCGCGCTCAGTGGGGCGCTCCGACCGACGCGAACACCCAGCCGTTCGCGCGCCCCTACGCGGCGCGGGACTGGGTATTCGCGCATGCAGGAAGTCTCGACGCGCGACCGGAGCCAGGCAAAGATCCGCGCTTCGAGCCGGTCGGATCTACCGACACAGAGGTCGTGTTCTGCCTGCTGCTGGAACGCGTGGCGAAGGGGCGTCACCGCACACTGGCCGAGGTCGGGCTCAAACGCTGCCGCCGGTGGCTCGACGAACTCGGCGAGGCCGGCGACCTGAGTTGTGTCATCACCGATGGCCATGATCTGTTCGTGTACGCAGACCCCCGCTTCAAAGGTCTGCAGATGGTGCGCGTGCGGCCGCCATACAAGCGCATCCAACTAAAGGGCGATGACCTGCGCGTGGATCTCACCCGGCGCGGAACCGCATACCGAAAAGGCGTCATCGTCAGCTCAGATCCACTGCAGATCGACAGTGACGCTCAGCTCGAGTGGGAGCTGATCGAGCCGGGGCGCACGTTATGCATTCGTCAGGGTGAGATTATCGGCTCGCTCAAGCCGGCGCCTGAGGCAGCGCCCACGTCCAAGCGCGAGCGCCTGCGGCGCACGCTGCCGCGCCCCAAGAAGGCGTCCGCGCAGCTGCTCGAGGTCTGTCACGAGACGACCTACCGCTACAAGAAGCCCGTTGAACGCAGCACCCACCTGTTTCGCATGGAGCCGCTTCGGGATCGGTTGCAGCAGGTCGAGAGTTTTTCGCTCGAGATATCCGTCGACGGGCAGCAGCGCGACTACGAGGACGTGTTTGGCAATCGCGTAAGGCGCCTGCTCGTGGAGACGCCGTTCACCGAGCTGTCGATCGTTGCGAAGTCTCGGGTGCGCGCTCTGGACCGCGATCCGCTGGACTTCAGGCCGATACACCAGAGCTCAACGATGCCACTCGTCTGGATGCCCTGGCAGCGTCAGGTCCTCCAACCATACCTGCTGCCGCCGGAGCTGCCCGAGACCCAGCTGCTGGAACTCAGCGAATACGCGATGTCGTTTGTCGAACGCAACGATCACGATTTGCTCGAAACGGTCTTGGACATCAATCAGACGATCTTCGCTGAGTATGCGTACCGTCAGGGTTCCACGACGCTCGCCACTACCGCGTTCCACGTCTACTCAGAGCGGCAGGGCGTGTGTCAGGACTTCACCAATCTGTTTATCTGCTTGGCGCGACTGCTCGGTGTGCCGGCGCGGTACGTGTGCGGCTACATTTACACGGGCCCAAAAAACTCCAATCAGGTGCAGAGCGAAGCCTCGCACGCGTGGGTTCAGGTCTATCTGCCCGAGGTCGGGTGGCGTGGGTTCGACCCGACCAACGGTATTCTGACGCAGACCGACCACGTTCGGGTCGCGGTGGGGCGCAACTACATCGACGCAACACCGACGTCGGGGACGATCTACGTAGGCGGCGGAAAGGAATCCTTGAAAGCGAACGTCCGTGTCGACGTGATCAACGGATGACGGACAAGGCGCGCACGCGGTATCTGCGTGATCATGCCGAGCCAGAGGCGCAGCTAGCCGCGCACATCGACGAAACGTACAGCGCCGCTGTCGTCGTGCCAGTTCGCGCTGAACCGAGCGACATCATCGATCGCATCGAGCGTTCAGCCTCGAGCGCGCCGGGTCGCGTATTGGGCGTGCTCGTCGTGAACGGGCGGGACGGCGAGCCCCACGTGCTGCGTGACAACGAACGGTTTGCGGGAGCTGCAGCGCGCAGCGGCGAGGTCCGGCGGCTGACCGATGCAGCGTGGTTGGTGCGCCGCGCGGCTAGCGATCTGTTGGTGGTAGACCGCTACGCGCAGAATCCGTTTGTCGAGGGTCAGGGCGTTGGGCATGCGCGGAAGATCGGCGGCGATGTCGCGCTGGCGCTGCACGAGCGGGGTCGGGTGCGCAGCCACTTCATGCATCAGACCGACGGTGATGCGCTGCTGCCGCCCGACTACTTTCGGATCGACGTACCGCGTGCCTGCGGGGCGGCCGTCTATCCTTTCTCCCACGAGCCGTGCGGTGATCCCGCGATCGATGAGGCGCATACGCTGTACGAAATCGGGCTTCGCCATTACGTTCTCGGGCTCCGCAGCGCAGGCTCGCGGTATGCGTTCCACACGGTGGGTTCGACGATGGCACTACCGTTCGACGCATATGCCGCAGTGCGCGGTGTGCCGCGTCGTGAAGCCGCCGAGGACTTCTATCTTCTCAACAAGCTATCCAAAATCGGGGACATCGTGCAGTTGCGCCGACCGGTGATGGCGCTCATGTGCCGGGTATCGGATAGGGTCCCTTTCGGCACCGGTGCAGCCGCTCGACGCATCGTTGCCGAGGGTTTCCACACGTCGTACGACCCGCGCTGTTTCACGGTGCTCGCGGTCGCGCTGCGACTGATCGATGCGGCGGCGGCACGTGAGGGGGTAACCCGTGACAACGTGGCCGAGCGGCTGTTGGGGTTCGAATCGTCGCTCACACCTGCCGTCGCTCGGGACCTGGCGGCCTATCTCTGTGACGACCTCCGACTGCTCGGACGCGCCGAAGAAGCCGCCGACCAGACGCACTCCGCCGTAGCGGCTAAGCGTCGCGTTCACGATTGGTTTGATGCGTTGCGCACGCTCAAACTCGTACACTGGGCGCGAGATCGCCACTTCCCGGAGCTTCCGGTGACGCGGGCCGCGGCCCACTGGAAGACGGCATCCGACGCCGTGCGCTTGGGACCGAGCGCCGCGCCAATGCAACGACCCTCCGCGCCTAGTCCTGGACCCGACGCCCAACTTGCATGGCTACGCGAGCTCGACGCGCCGGCATGAGCTGCGACAACGTCGGCTTTGGTTTCGCTTTGTCGGTTTCGCGGATGCTGCCTATCAAGCTGGTGAGCGCACTGCGCTGAGACTGAAACGCGGACCGTGTCGTCCATCCGACGACCTGATAGAAGTGTTCTGAACCGTCGATGAGGACCACCACGTACGTCAGATTGATGCCGTCCGTGCTCCCGTCGATCAGCACTTCAACCGCGGGCATCCGACCGATCATGATCTCTTTGCGCTCATACGCGCGGAAGTTCGTGATGCTCTTCGACATGTTGCCGAGGATCAGGTTCGAATAGAACGCCAGCGTCGGCACCTCGAAGTCACGCTTCGATTCGGTGATGGCGATCAGGTACGAGTCGCCCGAGTTGAGCTGCAGTGTCGCCTCATCGTGCAGGTTGTTCACCGCTCGCCAACCGGGCGGTAGCTGTACGGACAAGAGTCCGTCCGTCGAGCTGGCCGACGTCGGCGCCGCACCGGGCTTCGCATCGCCCACCGATAGACTGGCGTAGATGGCCTCGAAGGTCTTGCGGTAGTCGTCGAAGCGACCCACACGCACGCCCGCCGAAAAGATGTAGATGAAGTTCTTAGTCTCCACGAAGGTCAGTTGAAATCGCAGTCGCCCGTTGCCGGGTGAACCCACCAAGAACTCGCTCTGGTGAGCGTTGAAGCCTGCGATCTGAAGCGACGTGACGCTCTTGAGCTGAAAGTCATCGCCGCTTTCGCCCGCCGCCTTGCGTCCCTTGGCAGCGACTTCATCCAAGCTGCCGACCACTCGGGATCGCTCGACAATGTTGATGTTGAAGCCGCCGTCATCGCCGGGAAGATCCCAGCTTGAGTTGCTGCGTTTGGTGGAGCGTTCGATAAACGTCTTGGGAATCGACAGGCTGAGCTGGCCAGCGGTCAGCGTGACGCGTTGGGTGCTGGACGGTGACTGGCTCCCAGCGCTGTTGCCGCTACCGGAGCCGCAACCCGTCGTCGCCGGCGCTACGCTCAGCGCGGCCAAGAGCAGAAGCGGTGAGCGTAGCGACATGAAGCGGTTGGTCACGAACTCGTTTAGGTTAGCTCAACGCGGCCACCGAGCCTAGCGGTGCTGCCGCCCCGGTGCTCTGCCGCTCGGTCAACCGAGCGGTGTGGACGTTAGCCTTGCGGCGCGACCATCAGCCCAGCGGGGCAAACAGGTCGTCGACGTCTGACTCGGAGAGACTCGATCCGCGCGCCGTTCCCAGCAGTGTGTCGGCTAGATTCTGCTTGTGCTGCTGCAGACGGAGCATGTGCTCTTCGACGCTGCCGCTGACGATGAGATTGTGAACGAACACTGGGCGCTTCTGTCCGATGCGATACGCGCGATCGGTAGCTTGAGCCTGTGCCGCCGCGTTCCACCACGGATCGTAGTGCACAACGGTGTCGGCGCTGACCAGGTTCAGCCCGGTGCCGCCCGCTTTCAGGCTGATCAAAAACACGCTGACATCCCCGCTCTCGAAGCGATCCACTTGCGCTTGGCGGTTCTGCGTCGCGCCGGTGAGCGCTACGTGACCGATACCGCGCTCTTCGAGACTCTGAGAAATCAGCGCCAGCATGCGCGTGAACTGCGAGAAGACCAGAACGCGTCGACCGGTTGGGAGTTGGCGTTCGAGCAGGTCCATCAACATGTCTCGCTTGGCGGATGAATGCACTTCGCGAGCAGCCGGAACGTTGAGCAGCTCCGGATCGCAACACACCTGTCGGAGCTTCATCAGTGCGTCCAAGATCGCGATCGACGACTGCGCCAAGCCGCGCTTGCGAATGACCGACCGCACGTCGCTGTGCGCCGCCACGCGGATGCTCTCGTATAGGTCGCGCTGCGCACCCTCGAGCTCAACGGGTTTCGTCAGGATCGTCTTGGGTGGCAGCTCGGTTGCCACGGTCTCCTTCACGCGCCGCAGCATGTAGGGTCGGACGCGGTCCCTGAGCAGCTCCAGCCGGCTTTGATCGCATTGCTTTTCGATTGGGAGTCGGAAGTAGCGTCGGAACCCTTCGCGATCGCCGAGCAGACCCGGGTTCAAGAAGTCGAACAGCGACCACAGCTCGCCCAGGTTGTTTTCGACGGGCGTGCCGGAGAGACACACGCGG
>JAUIKB010000332.1 GCA_030430975.1 Polyangia bacterium | reverse complement strand
GCACTTTGGCGTTAAGACGATCCCGACAGTGATCGTGTTTAACGCTCAGGGCGACGAGAGCTCGCGCCACGAAGGGCTCACGCCGGAGCAAAGGCTGCGCGAGATGGTCGAGTCGGCAGCCGTCGCTCGCTAGCTCATCGGCCGCGGCGCCGTCGGACGAGCAGCCCGAGCGCGGCGAGCAGCAACGCCGATGTGCCGGAAGTCCGGGTGTCGCCACGCGTCACACCGCAGCCTGAGTCACTGTCCGAGACCCGAGTGTCGCCGCCGGAGCCATCCGTTCCGCCAGCGCCCGCGGTTCCTTCGGGTGGGATCGGATTGGGCTCGCCCTCACCATCGCCAGGCGTTGTGGTCGGGGGCGGCGGAATGAGCGCTTCGTCGTGCACCCACACGCCGAGCAGGTCCACGAGCAAGTGCGCCCGCGAGTGCGCGTACAGACACAGTTTGCCGTTGGGTCCCAGCGCGGCAACGCTGAGCGCGCCGATCGGTCCCGCCGCTCCGTAATTGAGGGACGAGGCGGAAGGCACGTCGCCGCCACACGGGTAGGCGCTGACGAACCCAGCGTCGGTAGCGCCGACAGCCGTGATGTTGGCCACGACCGCCCAGACCGCCTCCGGCATGCCGCCGAGGCTCTGAATCGGCAGCTCGATGATCTGCCCGTTGCCCAGCCGCCCCTTGTAGGCGGTGTCTTCGTCCCGGGTATCGAGCAGTCGCTTCGGCTGAAGCGGCTGATAGGACAACGGTCCGTCCGGCGAGATGTAGCCAGCGATGTCGACGATCACGTCGGCAGCCTTGAGAGAGCGCACGCACAGCAGTCCGTCGCCGTCGACGGCGGAGAGCACGGTGTTGGCGACCACACCGCCTGCGGGATAGTTGATATTGCTCGTGTCGTCGTTGGGCTCGCCGCACGGGAACGCCTGGAGGAAGCCAGGGGCGTCCCCGGCAACGACGGTGAGCGTCGCGACCACGCCGGTCGAACCCGCTGGCGCGGCAACGTCGATCTCGCGAATCGTGTCCGCGATCAGTGGCTCCGCTGTCGAGCGCGTGTCGAGTACGCGCGTTGGCGGAACCGACGTCAGTCCTGCACCGGTGGGCGTGAATGCTCCCGTCAGGTCGGCGATCGCGTCGGCTTCGGCGACGGAAAAGAACGTCATCGTGCCGCTGTCGCTCAGCACCGCCGGTACGGCGTTGGCTCGCGCGCCTGTTGTCGGCAGGTTGAGATTGGAAGTGTCTGGCCGCTCGCCGTCTGGAAAGACCGAAAAGAACCCCGGGGCCCCCGTAGAAACGCCCGTCAGGTTGAGCCACACCGCGCTGGCATCGGTCGGTAAGCCGCCGCTCTGATAGACGCTCTCTGACATGGCCTGCAGCGGGCCGCTGGTGCTCCCGTCACCCCGCGTCAGGTCAGCGCTCAGCGATGCTTGCCGCGTATCGAACAATCGAGTCGGCGTGACAAACGAAAACCGCGCCGGATCCCCGGCTGTCGTTACGGTGATCTTCGATGCGCCGGGGACAGCCTCGGCTTCTGGCGGTTCGGGAGGTGGTGGCTGTCCGCACTCGGGCGGTGGTCCCGCCAGACATTCCGCGCCGTAGGCGGCGCAGTCGCCGGACGTGCAGTCTTCGTTGATGATGCGCGTGCCCTCGCAGCGCGCTTCGCACACGCCTAGGTGCGCGCCGGAGGTAAAGAACGGCGTGTTCATCGCTGCGCCAGCGATGCTGAGCTCGATGTGAAGGTGGTTTGTGTGCGCGGACGACTTGCTGCTGAGCAAGCCGAAGCCTTTCTGTCCGTTCCAGAACGCCTTGTCCCAAATGACCCGCTGAATACCGATGAACTCAGCATTTTCAACGAGCCAATTCGCGACGGCGTCGCCGATGCCGTTGTTCGCGTCGCCGTTTTCCTCGGCGACCATCAGGTCGATGGCGCGCCCTATCGCGTGGACCGAAAGCTGAGGAACGTCCAGATCGGCGCTGTTTTGCCGGCAACAGAACAACCCGCCATAGCCGGTGCCCGCGTACGTATCGCGCAGGTACTTGTCCAAAGCTTTGGTTCCGGGCAGCGCCGGCGTACATGCCGGGTGCGTGCACGAGCAGTCAAAAGCGTTAGACGAGGAGCACGAACCTTGAGGTGAGATATTCGGCGGGTTGACGACCGGGACGTACTGAGTCGCAGCGATGTTACGCGTCGTCGCTGGCGGGTCCCAAGGTCCGG
This sequence comes from Polyangia bacterium, assembly GCA_030430975.1. Classification (GTDB taxonomy): domain Bacteria; phylum Myxococcota_A; class Polyangia; order Polyangiales; family Polyangiaceae; genus JAUIKB01. The sequence continues at coordinate 4,434 of JAUIKB010000332.1, read as the reverse complement.
GTATCGTGAGTTCGGAAGTTGTCGAGGCGGCGCGGTCCTCCACCGGAGCCTCGGCGGAGCAACCCACCGCTGCCCAGGCGGCCGTCACTGCTGCCAATGAACAAGCGGTAAGGGGCCAACGGCGCATGGCTGAACGGAGTTGGTAGGTCACACCCCAGCGTACGTCGCGGGGACGCCGGCGTCCACGCCGCAGGCTATTGACGGCGCGTCGTCCCGCGTTGCGCGAGCGGGTGGCATCGGTTGTTTCGATGCCGTTGTCCGGCGCGCTAAGCGGTGTCGATCGAGTGGGCCGCACCCGCGCCCAAGTCGCGCGCTAGGAATGACGCTTCACGAATTCGACGAGTCGCTCGAACATCAGCTCCGCTGACGCCTCGTCGTACTCATCCAGCCCGTCGTCGGCGAACAGATGGCCTGACCCCGGATACTTGAACACGCTGACCTGTTCGTGTGCGATCGCGTCGACGACGGTGCTGTCCACCCACGGGTCGGCTTCAGCGAAGTGGATCTGGCCCGGCAGGTTCTCCGGCCAGCTGGACACCCCGAGCATTTCCAGCGGTAACGCCGCGTGCATCAAGACCACGCCACGCGCGCCGGGACGTGTCAGCGCTAGCGCTTGCGCGGATGCAGCACCCATCGAGAACCCCGCGTAGATGAGATCCGGAGGCAAACCTTCGACGGCTGCGGCGGTCCGCCGTTGCAGTTCAGGGATTCCCAGCGCGTCTCGCTTTGCAACGCCAGCGTCGAGGTCGTCGAATACCTCTCCGTCGTATAGATCGGGGGTCAGGACTCGGTGTCCCAGCGCCTCTAAGCGTTTCTGCCATGAGGTGACTTGCGTTCGAAGTCCGAGTCCTGAGTGAAACAATACAATCTGCGTCATGGTTCCTCCTGTGTTGGAGGTCGATCTGTACTTGAACGGTTGGCACCGTTATGTCACCGTTTATCAGCCGACCCCCCGAGCGACATGAACCGAACTGACCGTCTGTACGCGATCACCAACGCTCTGCACGGAGCCGGGGCTGTCGGTCGTACGGCGGCGTGGCTCGCTGAACGGTTCGAAGTATCAACGCGAACGATTAAGCGCGACGTGGCGGCGCTCGAAGCTGCCGGTGTTCCGATCGTATCTCAAGACGGACGGGGTGGCGGGTACCAACTGATGCAGCACGCGGCGCTTCCCCCCGTCTCCTTCACGGCGGCGGAGGCAACGGCCGTTGCGGTGGCGCTCGCAGGCGAACCTCAGTTGCCGTTCGCGGCGGATGGCGGTGCCGCCCTGCAGAAGTTGCTCAGCGCGATGACTCGCGAGCAACGGGCGGAGGCGAAACGCATCGGGTCGCAGGTATGGATGCGGCAATCAAATGCGACGCGTCGACCCGCGAGCGCCCGACTCCTCGATGAAGCGCTGCGGTCGCGCACTGTCGCGATCATCGACTACGCGGACGGCCAGGGTCGTCTCACCCAACGGCGCTCGGTCGAACCGATGGCGTTCGTGCGTACGCGCCACCATTGGCATCTGTTGGCTTGGTGCCGCCATCGGCGCGCCGGGCGGTGGTTTCGCCTGGATCGCGTCCGCAAGGCTCGCGCGACCCGTGAGCCCTGCGAGCCACGGGATTTGAACGAGGTATTCGGTGAACCGCCTGAGGACGCGTTGCCCGTGGTGCTTCGAACCTAGCGCCTACAGGCGCAGTTCATCCAAGAGCGGTCCGCGCGGTTCGTTGGCCTACCCGGTTAGCTCGTCCCACAACGCGCCACGCGGCGGCGCTTCACGAATCAGAATCATGTCCCAGGTGTCGTAGCCGTACACGTACGCATGAGCACCACCGGTAAGAGCTTCGTTCAGCGCGTCGGCCAGATCCGTGATGGTTTCGAACGGCAGGTCGTCGTCGTCGTCATCGTCGCCGGCGACGTTTTCGATTCCGAGTGCTACGCACATCGGCTCGATGGCGCCAAAGAACGCATCGCGGGGAGTCTCGTGAAACTCGTTGAATACGAACACGCGATCCATGACGCGTCGCCTGCCGGCATCGGGGTCGTCCGACTCGGTGCCATACACTTCGTCGAGCACCGCCATGCCTAAGAACGCGGAGTCAGTAGCGTGGTAGTCGCCAGCGGCTCGGGCGCACAGTTCCTGCCACTCCCCCGTTGTCGCCGCCGCGACGAGACCAGCCTCTGCAAGCTGCGAGCGAACCTGGTCCGGTGTGATTGGCATTGCTGAGTCACTAGCACGGCCGGGCAGCGTTCGTCGCCTGGCTTCGGAGGGCCCGCGCTCGGTGGCGTTCACTCACAACGAGATCGTGTGAAAGCGGCGCCCGGTATGCAGCGGCGGATGCTACACGATCAGTCCGGTCGCGCTGCGCGCAGCACGGCGCCGCGACGTGGCGATCCTTCTCCCGTTGCCGTCCAGTAGATGCAACTGTCGTCGACAGCCAAGTGTGTTGGACCGGACACGGTGTTTGCCACGAAGCTCGGCTCGCCGCCGCCTAGAGGCAACCGCATCACTTCACCCTGGGCAAACGTCGCGAACACGCTCCGTGCGTCAACGGCAACGCCGTCGGCAAAGCCGTCACGCTCGTACAGCGTTTCTAACGTGCCGCCGCCGAGTGGGATGCGTCGGATGCTGCCGAGACGCGCCGCCGAGTAGTAGAGCCAGCCGCCGCCCACTGCGAGCGAGCGTGGGTCGTCGTCAGTGAGGGTTCTCATTTCCCCGCCGGCTTTGGGTACCGCGCGAACGCCATCGATCAGCTCGCTCCAGTAGACCAGGTCGGGGCCGACCGCGAGCCGGTACGGGCTGGACTGCGTGCGGGACAGCAACGTCGTCGAGGCGCCCGATTTGGGCATCGAGCGGATCTCTTTTCCGAAGTAGTTCGTCCAGTACAGCGTGTCGCCGTCGATGCGGATGTCCGACGGTCCGAACTGGCCGTTGGCCAGCACCGATACCGTGTTGCCGTTCGGATCGGTCCGGAGGATTTGTCCGTCACCGGACACGGCGACATACACACCGGTCGCGTCGACGGCTACCGCCGAAGGAAAGTCGAGTCGGTCGATCAACGTGCGCGGCGCGCCGCCGGTCTTCGAGACGCGGACCAGGGCGCCGTCACCGTCGTAAACCGTGAAGTAGATGAAGCCTCCCCACTCGGCGATGCCGAACGGCCACACGTAGCCGTCGGCGAGCTTAGTCGTCGGCTCGCCGGGCACACAGGCAGGCGAAGATCCGCCGCCCCCAGCACCCGACACGGGATCGCCGTCCGGTAGTCCGGTTCGGGCGCCGCACGCACAAGTCGCGAGCGCCAGCAGCACCGCAAAGCGCGAGCGAGACACCGGCGGATGCTACACGATACGGAACAGTCACGGCGTCCGAATGTTCGCGGTCGTTCGCCGTAGAATATGACGAGAACCCGCCGAGCACTGCTATGTGGAAACGTGGCATCCTAAATCGGTTCGTCGGTATCCGATTTGGGTAGCGAAGCGTCCTGGGAGACTTACGTTGAAAGCTCACTTCAACCGGAAAGGGGCGCGACATGATCAGGAGGAACAGGAGCCCCTACCGGACGACGCGTCGACGCGTCGAGCGCGTGCCTACCCCCAAGTTTTGGGGTAACGCCCGCGCCCTTTGGCGGCGAGTGGACGTCATGTTCGTTCAGTGCGTCCTCGTCGCAATTACCGTAGCGTTGCTGTTCGGTGTATGGGAAGTCGCCGTCGTGGTGTCGGGCGTGAGCGCCGGAGGTGTGGCCTCGATGCACCGCACTTACCAGGTGCTGTGTCCACGCTGCGAAGAGCGGTTCGTCGGGCATCCACCGCTGGCCTTGGCACGCAGCTGCCAGCACTGTCAGCTGCCGTTCGGTGCGTATCGCGTGGGTAACGTCTGGTACGCCGCCAGTGGCGCCAAGCTCGACGCTTAGCGCATCACTTGGCCTTAGAGCGCCGTCCCAGCCTGAATAGGCACGCGGGCGGCGCTCGGTCTTTTTGTGGGCGATGCATTTCGATCGAGGTCACCTCGATGTTCACCTGGCGGAGCCGACCCGCATCGATTGGGCGGTTCGTGGGTGGGATACCTCTATCGCCTCGTGGTCGGCGGCGAGCCGACGGTGTTCGGAGCGATGGGTTGTCAGCAGGTGACGGCAAACATGGTTCAAGAGGACGGAAGCCGAGTGTGCCGGTACGTCATCGAGTGGACGTAGCGAGGTCCGCTGTCAGTGTGGCCCGGACGTCCATCAGAATACGTCCCAACATGTTCTTGCCACTGCCGTCGCCACCGTCGCCCCAGTAGGCGTCGTTTTCGGTGTGCTCGACCAGCTTGGCGTCGCCGGTGCCCAGCAGCAGCGCGCGCAGGTCATCGTGTTGTCGGAACTTGGCCTCGACCGCCTTGCGCATGACGCTGACCTTGGCGGATTCCCAGTCGCGGCGCAGCTTGCGCTTGCGGTCGCGTCCCAGCCGCGCCGC
>JAUIKB010000331.1 GCA_030430975.1 Polyangia bacterium | reverse complement strand
GTCGTGGTGTCCGTCGAATCGTCCGGGACAATCGGAGAGCTCATCGGCCAGCTTGAAGGCGAGGTGGAGTTCGACGGACAAGTGCAGTTTGACGCACTGACTTGGGGGCGTCGGCGCGTTGGCAGGACGCGAGGGCGCGAACACTTCCAAGTCGAGCTGTTTGAACTGTTCGAGGACCCGTTCGTTCAGGCGCAGTTTCACCGCCGCAGAAACCTGCCGTCCCCGCAGCTGAAGCGGGACGTCTGGATCCCTTCTGCGGAGGATGTCGTCGTGCAGAAACTCCGCTGGGCACGACCGAAAGACCTTCAGGATGCGCTCGATGTCTTGGCGGTGCAGCAGCCCGAGAACTTCGACCTGGACTACATCCGCGACTGGTGTGAACAACACGGCTCGGTCGAGCGGCTTGACCACGCCCTCCAGAAGGCGAGGGCGATCTGAGGTGGTGGAGACTTTCGCTGGCTGTCGGCTCCCGATTCCAACGCGTCGCTAGCCCGGATCGATCACCACATTCGCAGGCGAGGCGCTGCCATTCGTTGACGCTGAGTAGGCGGCGGCAGGGACAGGCGAAGCGGCTGGGTGAAGACCCTGCCCGAGCCGGTCACCACGCCAACACCCTCAGCGTCAACGAGGGCGAGCCACAGCCCGGAGCTTGGTGATCGATTCGGGCTAGAGCGTCGGCCAAAACCGCATCCCAAAGTTCCAAAGAGGTTGGGCTCGTCGGAAAAAGGTGGTCGATCCACCACGACGCCGGGGCTGGCGTGGCATGGTGACGGGTGCCTTTGCTTTTCTTTGCTCTCGAAGCGGCCTGCGGGAGACGGCTCAGGCGTGTTGAAGAGAAGCTATGCCGCAGGCAGCGGACAGCCCGACAAGATCTCCGCCTGGCGCGGGGTGATATAGTGGTAGCACTGCGGCGGGCGGAACTGGCGATCGCTCGAGCGCAAGGTGTCGAGCGGAACGAACTGGTCGAACGCGTGCGCTTCGCGTATCACGATGCCGTAGCCGAGTTTCGCGCCGATAAAGTAGCGGCGAAACTCAGTCCGGGTAAGCCCAGCGCAGCGACCGATCTGTTCCCACAGCCTGCTGGGCGGCATCTCGAGCACCGATTCGACCACGAACGCCCCGACCAACGACGAGACCGGACTTGAGGCATAAACGAGAACGCGCGACCCAGCTTCGATGCGGGGGCGGGTGCGCCGTAGCTCGACCCGTTTCTCCCCGGCGAAAACCGCGTCGGCGAAGCGGGGGTGAAGGGAAAGGAATAAGACGTCTCGGCTCATCCCTCCGGTTCGTCTTCGAGCTGACCCGATCCAAGGCGGTAGATGCTGCGGAAAGCCTCGCCTGACACCTCGCGTGGACCGGGGAAGGGCGGTTTGATCCCGCACTCGGCGAGCTGATCTGGAGTGAGCGGATTTGGAAGTAGCTCGGTGTTTCGGAAGCTGAACGCCATCACCGGACTATCGGCGTCACCACCTGCGCACTCCAGCACATTCTGAAACCGATAGATGCCCAGCCGCTTGAACTTCCTGAACGCGACGCGTGCGCTCTCGATCACCACCTCGTCGAGCAGCGAGCATGCCCTCACCCGCGTCACGCCGGGAGGGGCTGGGTTCGTGGCTCCCTTGCTCACGTACCAGAGGATCCGTGCAGGTGCCTGCAGCTTGAAGCCATCCGCGGTGCGGTAGTAGGCGTTCTCCAACCGCAGGAGCCGGTAGGCATCGCCGCCGAACAATTCGCCCTTCGAGAGTTCGGTATCGAAAAGGCTCATCGCCCAGGTCGGTCGCACCGGAATCAAGTAGTTTCGAATCTCGGGCGAGTTGATTTTCACCGGGCTGAAACAATTTTCTGCGGCTTGAAGCCATGAGTGTGTGCCCGAACTAGGGAATCCCGAATTTGGGGATAAAGCGACGCCTTCCGGCAGTCGACCCGCGAGCTGTGTTTGGGCTTCTTCCGGGGTGACAAAACCACGCAGGAAAACTCTGCGCCAGACGCCGTCGGAAAACGGGAGGAATCCAGCTAGCGTGAGGAGTGGAATCTCCGCCGCGCCCAGATGCGGAGCTGCCAACTCGATGACGTCCACTCCGCTCTGGATCGCCGACAGCACGCAGCGACGGATCAGTCCGCCGAGAGCCGCCGTGCCTGCACCGCTGGGAACGCAGCGCACCAGCTCCAGTGACCAGCGTGTTGGCTCGGATTTCGCCATGACGCAAAGCGCCAATGGCCTCCCATCGTGCTTCACCCAGCGGACTGAGACGCTGTCGCCCCGCCCAGCGAAGGCGCGCAGATTGGCTCTGATCTGGGAGAGCCGTTCTCCGACGGGGCTGCGTTGGAAGGTCTCGGCGAGGAGGTCAATGTCTTGAGTGCGCACGGAGCAGAGAGAGAGCTCCGTGCCCTCCAGCCGACTCGGCTCGTAGATGTGCGACCGGCTGGCCTCGTCGAGGTTGGAGGCGAGGGCGCTCGGTCGCATGATTTGGAGGCCGCAGAGACTCTCGATCTGGGCAGAGCGGCTCAAAACTTTCTCGTCCATGGTGACAAACACGTCCGCGCAGGCGGCGGCGTTCAGCACTTGGTCGCGATCCGAGAGGTCGCGTGCGGTTGTACAGGCGCTCCACAGTGCCGCGACCGCCTGTTCGTTGGTGACCGGAGTTTCGGCGACGAACTCCTTGAAGCGGGTGAGCTGCTCCCGGCGCTTCCGGCGGCGTGCCTCGTCGTTGGAGCGGTTGATCTCAACGTGCAATTCGCCGGTGTAGCCGAGTTCGATGAGCGGCGTCATCCAATCCTCGACGAGGACGGTGGCCTCGTCCGGGTAGTCGGCGTCCGCCTCGTCGCAGATCCGGAAGAACACCTGCGCGTCCATTACCACGCGCAACCGGTCGCTATCGATTTGCTCCTCGCCCCAGTCGAACAGATCCGCCTCGCCGCCGAGCCGCCGCACCCAGATGGTGAGGATCGTCCGCTCGCGGCCTCGCCCCGGGCGTTCCGCGACCGGCGTGAATCCCAGCTTCTTCCAAAACTCATCCAAGCCGTAGTCGCGGCGGCAGCTCAAGAGGATGCGCGAGACGTTCTCGTGCTCGACCGCGCTCAACAGCCCGTGGATCAAAGCCTGCGAAATTCTCCGGCCACGCTGCCCGGAGCGGAGGTGGACAATGACCACCTGATCGCGAACGCGGCGGAACAGCAGGTAGCCGAGAAGCGCGCCGTCCGCCTCGTCGAACGCACCGAGGAGTTCGCCCTTCCCCGCGCTCTCTTCGAATGCCCCACGCGGAAGAAACCCGAGCCGATGCCGCATCGGCCGCCAGAGCGCTAGGACGGCTTCAAATTCGGCGGAATGGGTGTTTTGGATGGTTCGTGTGTGCGTTTGCAACAAATGATCTTAGTTGCGTGCTGCCCGAATTTGGTCTGCAATGGAACCATAGAACTCATCGAAGGAGGAATTGACGAACGGGCTGCTTGCTGTTGTAGAATAGCGTCTGTCGTTTAGGATGGGAAGCAACCCTACTCCGAAGTCAACTCCGAGGTCGAACTCAGCGGAAAAACGGGTATTTCCGCTAAAGATACTCCTAGCGCTTGAAAACGAAAACCCCGCCTCAAAATCGCTAATCCTAAAGCCTGCCGAACCGAGAAACGTGGCATTCGCACGAGCAAACCCGAATCTGGCGGAAATATTCCCAAGTCCGCCGACGACAAACTGCTCGATTCCGAGCACACCTCGAAATTCAATATCCTGCAAGTATGCGACTGCTGACCCGGTCAGCTCGATTGGGCCATAGCGGATAATGGCATCGTCCGCTCCTAGCGCAAGTGGCAGGCCGTCTGTATCCAGCGGAACTGTCATCTGAAACTCCGGCCCGTTGATCAGACCATTGCCTAGGTACGTAAATCCGCTCGTGATCGCGCCATTCGCGAACTTGCCTCCACCGATCTCGGCAGCAGTTCCTCCGACTACAGCTGAAGCTGCTATATGAGACACTGTTCGTCCGGGATTGTGAGCGATAAAGTCCACGTTCCGTTGTACTGCTTCCCAAGCTTCCGAAAAGAAGCCGTGTTCTGCTACAGCCGTCTCAGCGCTTGCGCCATTTGCCGGTAGCGATGCAGTTTCTAAGCCACCAAAAGCGGATTCGACTCCGAGGTGAGCGACCGCTTCGACTGCTCCTATGGCAGCACCTGTCAATCCTGCTCTCAAAGCATCTCCAACGGAACCTCCAGCAAGCAAAGTTCCAGAAAAGGCAGAGCCGAAACCATATCCCGCCCGGAACGCGACATAAGTCGCCTGAAGGTTGCCGCCGGTAGCAACAAACGCAATAGCTCCGGTAATCGTCCCGACCACAGTGCCGACAACGTGACGCACAATAAACTCGGCGACGGCATCAAACAAATCATCCAAGAAAAACCCGCTCGGATCCGTGAACGACAGCGGGTTGTTCAGCACATAGCTATAGCGGTTCAGCGACTGCAAATTCTCCGGCGCCTGCACGAACGGATCCGGGCTGAGGAACCTACCGATGGTCGGGTCGTAGACTCGGCCGTTCATGTGGATGAGGCCGACGGCGTCGAGCATCTCGTGGCCGGTGAAGCCGCGGTCGGTCTCTTGGGGGTCGCCTGCGTAAACGGTGACCGTCCAGTTGGCGCCGTCGAAGGTGAGATCGCGGCGTTTGCCCCAGGCGCCGTAGGAGAAGCGCTCGCTCAAGCTGCCGTTCTCGTCGGTGACGCTCTCGACGGAGCCTAGGTGGTCGCGGTGGAGGTAGCGGGTCTTGAGGGCGTCGGCCTGACCGCCGGTGTTCTGGGTGCTGGTGTGGATGGCGACGACGCCGGAGCCGCCGCGGATGAAGTGGATGTGGCGCACGGTGCCGTCGGCGTCGGTCTCGCGCTCGAAATGGCCGCCCACATAGTCTTTGACCGTCTGGTCGATGCCCTCGATCTGCGTCTGCTGGTAGCGCGAACGATCGGGGGTGTAGCGGAAATGCAGCTGGGACGTGCCTTTGGTGATCGAGGTCGGCTTGTTGAACGAGCTGTAGGTCAGGGTCGTGTCGCCGCCGGCGGTGCGGTTGCCGTTGGCGTCGTAGCTGTAGGTGGCGTTGAAGTTGGCGCCGCTGACCGAGGTGACCGCGTTCGGGCCGGCGCTGCCAGCGCCGTACTGGTAGGTGCCGAGGTCGGTGCGCGCGGTGAGGTTCCCGAGCGCGTTGTAGCTGGCCAGCACCGGAAGCCCGCCGGTGGTGTCGATGCGCTCGAGGCGATTGAGTTCATCGTATTCGAAGTCCTCGACGAAGGCCGCCCCCTCGCCGAAGCGCAGGTCGCGGCGTTGGCGGAGGTTGGCGATGGGGTCGAAGGTGAAATCGAGATTTTGCACCTCACTGCCATGGAAGCGACCGGTCTGGATGGTGCGGATCAGGCCGCGCTCGGGTTCGTAGGTGCGCTGCGTGTAGAGGCCGTTGCCGAGGAACTCCGATTCCACTTGGCCGCGGGCGTTGACCGCCATCGCCGTCCAATAGCAGATCGCCGGGTTGGCGGCGTCCTGCGTCTCGGCGAGGTGGCCGTGGGCGTTGTAGACGTTGCGTACGGCGAAGCCGGTCGGGTAGGTGAGCGTGTCGGGGCGGCCGGCCTGGTCGAAGGCGTTCGAGGTGGCGAAGCCTGCACTATCGTGAACTTGCACGCTGCCGGACGGGCGCCCGAGGGCGTCGTAGCGGTGCCATCGGCTGAAGGCGCCGTCGGTCGTGTGGACGCGGGCGAGTTTGCCGATGCCCTTGGGGGTGGTGTCGTACTCCCAGAGTGTGCGGCCTTCGGGTTCGTCGCGCTGCACCAGGCGCCCGAGCCGGTCGTAGGCCAAGGTAACGGTCTGGCTCTTGGCGTCGGTCTGCGAGATGAGTTCGCCGAAGGCGTTGTAGCGATAAGAGGTGGTGCCGCTGTTCGGCTCGGTCATCGACACCTTGTTGCCGCGCAGGTCGTAGGCCATCGTCGTGGTGTTGTCGGCGGCGTCGCGCACGGACACGAGGTTGCCGAAGGCGTCGCGGGTGAAGGTGACGCTCTGCTCAGCGTTGTCGCGTGAATCGACCGTGCGGCCGAGCACGTCGCTGGTGCGGGTGAGCGTCTGGCCGAGCGGGTTGGTGACGCTCACGGTGAGCCCGGCGTAGGCGGTGGTGGTGACGCGGTCGCCGGGGGCGGTCTGGCGCGAGGGGCGACCGATCTCGTCGTATTCGGTGACCGTGTGGTGGGTCGGGTCGCCGAGGTAGAACGGCTCGGAGCTGTGGGTGACTTCGCCGCGGTCGTTGTAGACCATGTGGGTGCGCACCGTGCGTCCGTCGAAGCCGGTGGCGTCGCGGGCGATCTCGCGGTCGAGCAAATCGAACCAGGTCGTGGCCGGTGCGCCGCCGGTGCTCTGGGTGCGCACGTAGTGGACGGCACGCGGCGGGGCGTCCTGAGTGGCGGCGGTGACCTTGCGGTAGAAGGTGCGCGTCTCGGTGCCGTCGGCGCGCCGCTCGCGAAGCGGGCGCCCGAAGCCGTCGTATTCCCAAGTCGTGGTCAGGCCGTTCGGTCCGGTCTGGGTCAAGACGTTGCCCAGCAGCGGGTCGTAGGTCTTGGTCTCGAGGTGCGCGAGCGCGTTCTCCGTCTCGGCGACGAAGCGTTTGTCGGTCGTGTAGCGCGTGCGGGTCACCCGCGTCTCGCCTGTGGCCAGGTCGCGCAACTGGCTCTCG
>JAUIKB010000330.1 GCA_030430975.1 Polyangia bacterium | reverse complement strand
TCCGCGGAGACTTCGAGAACCGCATCAAGGCAGTCATCAAAGCACTTGAGAAGCAAGACGGCGCGATCCTATTCGTCGACGAGCTCCACACGGTGATCGGTGCAGGCGCCACCAGCGGCGGCACGATCGACGCTTCGAACCTGCTAAAGCCTGCTCTCGCTGGCGGCCGGCTACGGTGCATGGGCGCCACGACGTTCGAGGAGTATCGACAACACCTCCAGCGGGACCGTGCCCTCGCGCGTCGATTTCAGAAGATCGACGTGCCGGAGCCGAGTCTGGAAGACACGATTTTGATCCTGAAAGGCTTGCTTCCGCACTACGCGGAATTCCATCAGGTAACCTACACCGACGAAGCGGTAGAGAGCGCGGCTCAGCTCGCGGAAAAGCACTTGCGCGACCGCAAGCTGCCTGACAAGGCGATCGACTTGATCGACGAGGCTGGCGCCGACGCCAAGCTCGAAGATGGCGAGAACGCCGTCGTTACGGCAACCCGCATCGAGCTGGTCGTAGCTCGGATGGCTCAGATTCCGCCGAAGCAGGTCAACGCCGACGACAAGGCGGCGCTCAAGAGCCTCGAATCCGACCTGAAGAAGGTCGTATTCGGTCAAGATCGCGCGATCCGCGAGGTCGCAACCGCGGTCAAACTGGGCCGCGCCGGGCTCCGGCCTCCCGAGAAGCCCATCGGCTCTTATCTGTTCACGGGTCCAACCGGCGTAGGCAAGACAGAGGTCGCCAAGCAGCTGGCGGCGACCATGGGCGTTGAGCTCGTGCGATTCGATATGAGCGAGTACATGGAACGCCACACCGTGTCTCGCTTGATAGGTGCTCCTCCCGGTTACGTCGGGTTTGACCGTGGCGGACTGCTGACTGAAGCCGTTGCCAAGTCACCGCACTCTGTGCTGCTGTTGGACGAGATCGAAAAAGCCCATCCCGACGTCTACAACGTGCTGCTGCAGATAATGGATCACGGCACGTTGACCGATAACAACGGCAAGACGGTGGACTTCCGCAACGTGATCCTGATCATGACGTCGAACGTCGGCGCCCAGGATCTTGCAAAGCGCCAGGTCGGATTCGGCAAGGCGGGACAGCGCGGAAACGACGACATCGCGTTTAAGAACACGTTCAGCCCGGAGTTCCGTAACCGACTCGACGCACGCATCCGGTTTGACCCACTCACGCCTGAGGTCATGTCTCACATCGTCGACAAGTTCGCCGACGAGATGCTCGTCCAGCTAGCCGATCGCGGGGTCAGCATGGAGCTCACCTCCGCGGCACGGGAGTACTTTGCTGACGCTGGATACGATCGTGATCAAGGCGCACGCCCGCTAGGCCGTCTGATGCAGGACGAGATCAAGCGCCGCCTAGGGGATGAGCTCTTGTTTGGAAAGCTCGCCGATGGCGGTCACGTGATCGTCGACTACGTCGACGGCGAGGTCCAATTCGCGTTCGACAAGGCGGCGCGCGCGAGCTAGCGGTTGCGCGCCTGCGCCTGGCCTAGCCGAGGGTCTTCAGGCCGGTGGTCTTGGCGTTGACAAGAATCGCCATGTTGCCATTGGGGTGCTTGTTGTTGCGCATCAACTGGTGACAGGCCCCGGTTTCGTTAAACTCGAACACCCGTGCGAGACACGGATCGACTTTCCCCTCGGCGACCAGCTGCGTGATTCCCGCCGCCTGCTCATCGTTAGCAAAGTGGGATCCCTGCAACCGCTTTTGCCTCATCCAGTGGTAACGCAGGTCCAACGTGGCGTTGTAGCCAGTCGTACCGGCACACACCACGACCATCCCGCCTGTGTCGCAGACAAAGATCGACGTCGGGATCGTCGCTTCGCCGGGGTGCTCAAAGACGATCGCGGGGTTCTTTCGTTCGCCGACGGCCTCCCATACGGCCTTGCCGAACGACCGCGCGCCGCGCGCCCAGGCCGTGTACGCAGCGTCGTCTTTCCAATGCGGCAACATGCCCCAGTGAGTGAAGTCCTTGCGGTTGATCACACCGACCGCGCCTAGTTTGCGGCAGTATTCTGCCTTCGAGTCGTCGCCCACAACGGCGACGGGCTTCGCGCCGGCAGCCGTAGCGATCTGAATCGCCATGGAACCCAGCCCGCCAGCGCCACCCCAGATCAGCACGACGTCGCCGCTCTTCACCTCGTTACCAGCCCAGCCATGCAGCATGCGATACGCGGTCGCCCCGACCAACATGAACGCGGCGCTGTCCTCCCAGGTGAGGTTCTTGGGTCGGGGAAGACACTGATGGTCCTGCACCTTGGCGAACTGAGCGAAGCTGCCCCAGTTGGTTTCGTAGCCCCAGATCTTCTCGCTGCTCGCGAACATCGGGTCGCCGCCTGCTACGACGAGCGGATCATCTGGTGCCCACTGCCCGCAGTGGACGACGACTTCGTCGCCCACCTTCACGCTCGTGACGTCACTGCCGACTTTCCAAACCACACCGCTAGCGTCCGAACCGCCGATGTGAAAGTCCTCGGCAGCGCCGGCTTTTTGGCGCGCCTTGATGACGTTGATGGGGATGCCCAACGCCGCCCACACGTTGTTGTAATTGACGCCCGCGGCCATTACGTAGACGAGCACGTCTCGCGGGCCGAGCTCGGGGACGTCGATCTCCTCGAGTTTGAACGCCTGTTCGGGCTCCCCGAATCGCTCCTCTCGGATGACTTGCGCCAACATCCGCTTAGGAACGACGCCCAATTCGGGCACTTCACCGAGATCGTAAACCTGTTTCGCCATAGCGGCGAGCATCGTATGACACACCGCGCCAAAATTCGACCTCTCCCTTAAGCACTTAATATCTAAGCCTTATTCGCCAAGAGCACCGCCACAGAGGAGTCGGACTCGTGCCGGCAAACTTTCACGCGCGGGCGCCGATTTCGTACACAATGGGCGGGCCTTGGCTGATTGGTACGTTCGCGTCGAAGCCGACCAGGCGCTGGGACCGATTTCCGAAGAGCTGTTGCTGCGCGGAATTCGCAGCGGCCGGGTCCCGATCGAGGCAGAGGTCTGCCGCGAAGGAGGCTCGACCTGGCTGCAGCTTGAGTTCGTCGACGAATTCCAGGACGCGGTCGGCTCTGACGATGCGCTGACGCGCGTCGCGAGTTCACCATTCGACGCTGGCGGTGCCGCGCAGCACGACTACGAAGACATTCCCGACCACGACGTCTTTACACATATCGAAAAGTCGCTGTCGAGCAGGCCGCCGCCGCCTCCCGACGACGGTGAAGACGACTGGAACGACGACGAGGTTACTCGGGTAGCGTCACTCCATCGCGACGATGCGGACGAGGTGCCCACCGGTGCATTTCCACCTCCCCGACCGTCGACGCAGCCGTTCGCCGCGCGGGCGCCGGTCAAGACGACGCAGCCACTCGCAGCCGCCAAACCCTCCACCGAGTTGCTCCCAAAGAGCGCCGAAGTGCCATCAGCGCCGCGCGCCGCCGCTGTCGCGCCGGCCAGAGTAGCCCCCAAGGCATACGAACCCGAAGAGGACGAACGCACCGTCGTCGTCACGGATCCGGATATGTCGCTGCCCGGTCACGCTGCGTTGTCGGCTGACGTTCCGCAGCCTGTCGGAGCCACGCCGCCGGCAGTTCACCCACAGGCGAGCACCGCCGCCGCTCCCGGCGCGCAGCAGCTTCAGCGGCCGACTCCTGCTGCGATTCCCTTGCCACCGAGCTACCAGTTCCAGCCGCCGCCGCCGCGTCGTTCGTCAAACGTCCTGCTGATCTTGCTCGTCGTGTTTCTGGCCGGCGCGTTGGCGATCGTCATCACGCTGCTGGTCGTACGCTAAGTACACACGCCATGCGCTGGCAGTTCTTCATCGACCGCGGTGGCACGTTCACCGATTGTATCGGACGCGACCCTGATCGCGGCCGCTTGATCGTAACCAAGGTTCTGTCCAGCGCCACGGCGCCGCTGGTCGGCATTCGCCAGCTCATGGGCCTGCAGCCAGGCGCGGCGATACCGCCCTGCGACGTTCGGATGGGCACCACTGTAGCGACCAACGCTCTGCTCGAACGAAAGGGCGCGCGGACGGTCCTGGTCATGTCCGAGGGGTTGGCGGATACGCTCGCGATCGGCACGCAATCGCGTCCGGATATCTTCAGTCTCGATATCGCCACGCCGCCCGTCCTGTATGACGCGGTCGTCGAGACGGCCGCGCGCGCGGCCGCCGACGGCACCGTGTTAAGGCGTCCGGATGCTGCGCGGCTGCGTGCGCGCCTTACCGAACTTGTAGGGTCAGGCATCACAAGCGCGGCCATCGTGCTGCCGCACGCCTACCGATTTCCCGACTTGGAGCTCGAGGTCGCCGAGATTGCCCGCGACGCCGGGTTGCGGCACGTGGTCACGAGCCACCAAGCAGCCGCCGAGATTGGGCTCCTGACCCGTGGCAACACCGCGTGCTTGGACGCGTACGTCACGCCGATTGTTCGCGCTTATCTGGACCGACTCCAGCGCGAGCTACCGGGGAGTTCGCTGCTCCTCATGCAGTCCTGCGGCGCCTTGACCACAGCCGAGTACTTCGATGGCCACGCTGCCATGCTGTCGGGCCCGGCCGGGGGCGTCATCGCGCTCCGAGACATCGCGCTCAACGCGGGCACGCAGGGGGTGCTGGGTCTCGACATGGGGGGAACATCGACGGACGTCAGCCGGGTGGAAGACGAGCTGCCGATCGTGTTCGAAACCGAAACGGCTGGCTTGGCGATCAAAGGCGCGAGCGTTGACATCCACACGATTGCCGCAGGTGGGGGCTCGATTTGCCGCTTCCGCGGTGGCCGGTTCACGGTCGGCCCCGACAGCGCAGGTTCTGAGCCCGGCCCGCTCTGCTACGGGGCTACCGACGCCCCGCACCTGACGCTGACGGACGTCAACCTGATGTTGGGACGGTTGACTGATCACCGTTTCCCGTTTCCGCTTGAGCACGAACGCGTCGTGGCCCGAGTCCAGAGCATCGCGGAACAAGCTGCTGGTATGTCAGCGCTGGAGGTGGCCGAAGGCTTTCACCGCGTCGCCACCCACAACATGGCGCAGGCGATCGCCGAGGTGAGCACACGCCGAGGCCACGACCCGCGGGACCACACGCTAGTCGTGTTTGGCGGCGCAGGCGGACAACACGCGGCCGGAATCGCCCGCGAGCTGGGGATTGCTGAAGTCCTGTTCCATCCGCTGGGAGGCGTTTTGTCAGCGTACGGGATGGCCCTCGCTGAGCTCGGCTGGGATGGGTCCGTCGACGCCGGGCGGCAGGTGCTGAGCAACGCTCTGCTGGAATCGTTGGCGATTGAGCGAGAGCGGCTCATCCAGGAGGCGAATCAAGCGCTCCAGGCCCAGGGTGGAGACCCCGCGGACATCCAATTCGAAGTGACTGTCGACGTGCGCTATCGGGGAAGCCAAACAGACATCAACGTGCCCCTCGAGGCGGATGCCACGACGATGACCGAGCGATTCCACGCTCAGCACCTGCGGTTGTTCAGTTACGCGCGGACGGACGCCGACGTCATCGTCACGACGCTTCGGGTAGCCGCGCGCATCGCGCGCGCCGCGGCGCGCTACGAACCCGACGCACCTACGCAGCCGGACGACGCGCGCACCACGGAGCTCTTCCTAGAAGGCACGCTCTACAGCGGCGTCCCGTGCCTGAACCGCGAAGCGATGCGACCCGGCGTGCGGCATCAGGGCCCGTGCCTCATCGAAGAGGCGACAGGCGCCATCGTGGTCGAGCCGGACTACGTCGCGACTCTGCAACCGGACGGTCTGCTCCGACTCACGCGTGAGACTGCAGCGCACGAACGAGGACAGCTGCAAGACGCGAGCACCCCCGACCCGGTGCTGCTTGAGATCTTCGCCAATCACTTCATGTCGATCGCCGAGCAGATGGGACATGTGCTGCAGCGCACGGCGCTGAGTACCAACATCCGCGAGCGCCTCGACTTCAGCTGTGCGCTGTTCGACGCCACGGGATCGCTAATCGCCAACGCGCCGCACATCCCTGTGCATCTCGGGGCGATGGGCGAGTCTGTACGCGCCGTTTTCCAGCGCTATCCAGAACCAGAACCGGGAGACTCCTTCGTCACGAACGACCCGTCGCTAGGCGGCTCTCACCTACCCGACATCACCGTCGTAACACCGGTTCATGACGGCAACGGAGCGCTACGGTTCTTTACGGCCAGCCGCGGGCATCACGCCGACGTCGGCGGCATCACACCGGGATCGATGCCGCCGTTTTCAACATCCCTCGAAGAAGAAGGGGTCACGTTCCATGCCGACTACTTGGTACGAGCGGGCCACTTTCAGCACGACGCCATCATCGCGCGCCTCACATCCGGTCCGTACCCATCGAGGCGAGTCGACGACAACCTGGCCGACCTCAAAGCACAGATCGCCGCCAATCAACGTGGTGCCCATCTGCTTCAGCAGCTCGTCGCAGCTCGCGGCCTGCGCGCTGTGAACGCGTATATGACGCATGTCCAAGCAAACGCGCGGGCGCAAGTAGCCGAGGCGCTTCGCGCCCTCGATGATGGGACCCGCGACTTCTCTGATCGACTCGATGACGGGACCTCGATTCAAGTCTCGCTCACGGTTACGGGCGATCAACTGGAAGTCGACTTCACCGGGTCCGCGCCGGAGCAACGCGGAAACCTCAACGCGCCATCCGCCGTCACGATCGCTGCAACGCTGTACGTGCTGCGAA
>JAUIKB010000329.1 GCA_030430975.1 Polyangia bacterium | reverse complement strand
AACCGCCATCACCGATCGCATAGCCGAGTGTCTGGCCAAACGGCCGAGCGTCGCCGACGCCACGCCGCCGCCGCCGGGGAAGTGATCCGCTTCACGGCAGGGATCCTTCGCCGCCGCCAGACGTAGAAGGTGGATACGGGCAGGCGCCCGGAGTTCAGACACCTGAATTTACAAGGGAATTTTTCCAGACCGCGCAACGCGGACTCGAATACCGACAGAATCGCCGGCGGATCGACACCGAATTGTGTACCGTCCGGCTAGGAGGCCCTGGATGGCTAAAGCTACCAACTTTCAAACCGCGGCGTGCGCCGCGATGGTGATCGGCGCGCTGCTCGCATGCAAAAAGAAGGAAGAAGCGCCCCCACCTGAGCCCGTCGAAGAGACGCCTGCGGCCACCGTGGAGGCGGAGCCGACCACGCCTACCGCTGCCGTCGAGGTCAAGCGCTACGCGGACAAAGAGACCGAGGAAACCGGCGCCGTCAAGGTAAAGGCGGAAGAGCTGAAGGTGTACCCGGACGCGGACACCACGACCACACCGATCACCACGCTCAAAAAGGACGCGCTGGTGAAGCGGGTGGCGAGCATGGGCAACTACATGTTCGTCGAGTTCCCACCGACCGGATCGGACAAGAAGTCGGGCTGGGTCCAAAAGGCCCACCTCGACACCGAGGTTCAAGAGGTCGACGAATCTGACTCCTCGGGCAGCGAAGTGGCGACGACCACGACGACGACCACCACCACAACGAAGACGGTGGCGAAGGTCGACGAGAAAAAGCCCGACGAGAAGGTCGCCAAGGTCGACGAGAAAAAGCCCGTCGAGAAAAAGCCGGACGAAAAGACAGCCAAAGTCGACACCACCAAGAAAATCCGCGTGATCACGACCCGCAAGACGATTCCCGCGCCGCCCGGCGGCCGCCCCAAGCCCGGCAGCAAGAAGTAGTCCGTCGCCCCGTCGGAGCGGGGTAGCTGGCCACGCGATCGCGATAGCAGCGGTTTTCCGCCTTTGCGGCCACCCGCCGTTCGGCGTATTGGGCGTCCATGGGTGAAACCATGAAGGCGCTCGTCTACGATCGCAGTCTCGATCCCTGGGAATCGACCAAAGGGCTGCGCATGGCCGACGTGAACCGCGTCACGCTCGACGAACGGGCGGACTACCACGACCGGACCCGCGTGCTCATTCGGCCACGCTACGTCGGGTTCTGCGGAAGCGACCGCGGGATTTGGTTTCGGCGAGCGTTCAAAGACATGATCTACGGCTCGCTCGACGCGGAGGCCAAGCAATCCCGGAGCGCGCGGGACGTGCGGATCATCGGTCACGAGCTGTTCGGCGAAGTGGTCGACGTTGGGAGCGACGCGCGCCGGACCTTTGGACTCGAGGTCGGGGATCTCGTCTCCGCCGAGAGCCACATTTACTGCGGGGCGTGTCACCAGTGCCGCGTGGGCGATGCCTACGTGTGCGCCGACGATTTGATCATCGGTATCTCCTACGACGGGGCTTTCGCCGAATACGTGAAGCTTCCGGCCAAAGTGCTCTGGCGCACGAACACCGACAACATCCGTCCCGAGGTCGCCGCCGTTCAAGAACCGTTCGGCAACGCCGTGCACGCATGTACCAAAGTGAATCTGCGCGGCAAACGCGTGGCGATTGTGGGCTGCGGCACCATCGGGCTGTTCGCGGTCGCCATCTCCAAAGCGCTGGGTGCTTCGTTCGTCATCGGCATCGAGCCGGTGAAACGTCACGCCGAAATGGCTCAGCGCCTCGGCGCTGACGTGGTGCTCTCGCCTCGCCCCGGCGCCACGGACTACGCCCATGACCCCGAGCTGGCAGCGGAGGTCCGGCGCGCAACCGACGGGGTCGGCGTCGATGTCGTGCTCGAGATGAGCGGCGTGAACGCGTCCGTGAACAACGCCATTCACTGCGTGCGGCGCGGCGGCGACGTCATCTTGTTCGGCCTCAAGAGCGGCGACGCCATCATCGAGAGTTTCGATCGAGTAATCGTTGACGGCATCAACATGCACAGCGTCATCGGCCGTCGGATCTGGGAGACATGGCACATCACGCGGCACTTGCTGGAGGGCCGCGATCCCAACATTCACGATCTGGTGTGGGAGGTCATCCTCAACGGCGGCGACGGTCCGATCATTGACTTCGACTCGTTCACACCGGAATCCTTCGAGAAAGCGATCATGGAGTTCCCCAAGGTCGTGTTCCGTTTCGACCAGTAGCCCACACGAGCAAAGCCATGTACGACCGCGCGAAGACGATTTTCGAAGCCGAGCTGGCCGGTATCCGCGAGGCCGGACTGTACAAAGACGAGCGCATCATCACTACGCCGCAGTCGGCCTCAGTGGTGAGCGGCGGAGCGGAGGTGCTCAACTTTTGCGCCAACAATTACCTGGGCCTGTCGTCGAATGCTGACGTGATCGCGGCCGCCAAGGCTGGACTCGATTCGCACGGCTTCGGGATGAGCAGCGTGCGCTTCATCTGTGGAACTCAGGACATTCACAAACAGCTCGAAAAACGCGTCTCGCAGTTTTTCGGAACCGAAGACACGATTCTCTACTCGTCGTGCTTTGACGCAAATGCAGGCCTATTTGAAACGCTACTCGGCCCTGAAGACGCGATCATTAGCGATGCTCTGAACCACGCCTCGATCATTGACGGTGTGCGCCTCTGCAAAGCCGCTCGACATCGGTACGCCAACAACGACATGGGTGCGCTCGAAGAGTGCCTCAAAAAGTCGCAGGACCAGCGACTCCGCCTCATAGCCACCGACGGTGTGTTCAGCATGGACGGCTATCTGGCCAAGCTCGACTCGATTTGCGATCTGGCTGAGCGGTACGACGCGATGGTGATGGTCGACGACTCCCACGCCACCGGCTTCATCGGCCAAACCGGCCGCGGGACGCCGGAGCATTGCGGCGTGCTGGATCGCATCGACATCCTGACTAGCACGCTCGGCAAAGCGCTCGGCGGCGCCAGTGGAGGCTTCACGACAGGACGGCAGGCGATCGTCGATCTCCTGCGACAGCGGTCGCGGCCGTACCTGTTCTCGAACACGCTGGCGCCCGCGATCACTCATGCGAGTCTGAAGGTCTTCGAGATCCTGTCGACTAGCGGGGAGCTGCGCGAACGCGTGATGCAGAACGCGAAGCGATTCCGTGAGGGCGTCCGCGCGGCCGGCTTCACCGTAAAGGACGGCTTTCATCCGATCGTGCCGATCATGATCGGTGACGCTCAGCTGGCGCAGAACCTGGCGGCAGCCGTCCTCGAGGATGGCATCTACGTGATCGGCTTCAGCTATCCGGTCGTTCCGAAGGGTGAGGCTCGAATTCGGGTGCAGCTATCGGCCGAACACCAACCCGAGCACATCGATCGCGCTGTGACCGCGTTTGCGAAGCGCGGCCGCGAACTGGGCGTGCTTCGTTCGTGATTCACCGTTGGTCGATCCGACTCGCGATCCATGCCTCGGTCGGACTCACGGCGGTCGCCCTAGGGGCGGCGCCACACCCGCAGTCTAAAGCGAAACAGCCAGCTTCACCCGCGACGGCGTCGCCCGGGGAAGACCCAGCCGCTCCGCCGTTTGAAGACGGCAATGCCCCCCGCGAAGGCGAGCCCGGCGAGCGCACACCCTACCCGGCCGTCACCGATGAACCCGACCTCGGAGCGGAGGATCGACCAGTGCCGGACTACGACGGACGCCCAGAACCGACAACGGCCGGCGACGTGTTGATCTGGGTGCCCCGCGTCGCGTTGGCCCCGGCATACCTCGTGTCGGAATATGTAGTCCGACGTCCGCTTGGCTGGCTCACGACCACAGCGGAGCAGAATAACTGGCCGACGTTGATCGCTGACTTTTTCACGTTCGGTAAGGAAAAGCGCGTCGGTGTTGTACCGACCGCATTGATCGACTTCGGCTTTCAAACCAGCGTCGGTTTGTACATGTTCTGGGACGAGTTCCTCGCCGAAAACAACAGCCTCCGCGCTCGCGTTGCCACCGGCGGGTTGGATTGGCTCGAAGCTAGCCTAGCGAATCGCGTCCGCGTGAGCCGCCACGAGACGATCGCGTTACGGGGGTTTTTCTCGCGCCGTCCGGACTGGGTGTTCCACGGTTTTGGTCCGTCGTCTGGCTCACGAGAAGCCGACTACGGGCGCGACACTATCGAGGGCGCATTCAAGTACAATCGCAGACTGTGGCGCAGCAGCCGGTTCCACAGCCAAATGGGTGTTCGGCACTCGACGTTTGACGCTTCCCCGGACCGGGACGAACAGCAGGTGTCCGAAGCCATCGCCGCCGGGCGCTACCCGGAACCACCAGGGTTCGCCGACGGCTACACCATCGCGTTCACGACGATGCGGGCCTCGGTGGACACGCGCATGCGCAGACGACTGGAAGATCCTCACGAGGGCAGCGATTTCTTGGAGCCGCCGGGCAGCGGGCTGCGCCTTCAGGGGCGCGGGGAATTGGCAAGCGATCTGTCGCCGGCCAACCCGACCACTCCCGGCGGCAGCGAGCGACAGGCCTGGCTGCGCTGGGGCGCAACCTTAGGCGGATACTTCGACTTAAACGACCGGCAGCGCGTGGTCGGGCTAAGCCTCATCAGCGACTTCGTTACGCCCGTGATCGGCGACTCAGACATTCCCCTGCCCGAACAGGTCGTGCTGGGTGGCTTCCGTCCGATGCGGGGTTTCCTGCAGGGTCGGCTCGTCGATAAGAGCTCGATCGTCGCACGCTTCGAGTATCGCTACCCGGTGTGGGTTTGGCTCGACGGCGAACTTACCTACGAAATCGGCAATGTCTTCGGCCGCGCCCTCAGCGGCTTCGAGACCAAGCTGCTTAGGAACTCCTTCGGTTTCGGCTTCCGAACGCTGGGCGCCCGGGACCACGCATTTGAGTTGTTGATCGCGACAGGCACGAGCACCTTCGACGAAGGGGCCAAACCGGAAAACCTGCGCTTCGTCTTCGGCACCACGGGAGGCTTCTAATGGCGACGTCACGCTTCCTCGCGGCTCTACTGCTCAGCGCGACTGTCGGTTGCGGCGCTGGGCCGGGAAAGTTCCCACTCAAGAACCCGATGTGGCGCGATCCGGATCGACGACCGGTCGTCGACGAGCCTGAAGAGTACTTCTCTCCGTTCGCCTGGGACGGCGCCAACCAAATGATCTTCCGGCCGATCTCGCGGTTCTTTGCTGTCGATCCCAAGGGCGAGGCGACCAACGTCAACGCTCTAGACGAGGTCCCCGACTCGAGCTGGTTCACCAATCGCATCGGCAAGGGCTCGATGACACCGGCTCAGCTGGCCCGCGGCTCGTGCATCACCAAGCCGATCGACCCGAACATCCCTTGGGTCGTCACCGGCGCGAAGCCTAACGGCGCCAATCCAGGCTTCTTGATCAAGGCCGGAGAGCACCGCTACTTGGTGAAGTTCGACGGCGTCGTCCAGGGGGCGCGTGCCACCGCCGCCGACGTCATCGGCTCCCGTCTGTATCACGCGGCTGGATACTTCACGCCTTGCAACCGCATCGTGAAGTTCAAACGCAGCATCCTATCGATCGATCCGGAGGCGACCGGAGAGAACGACGAAGGCGACAAGGAGCCGCTACAGCAAAAGCACCTCGACACGATTTTTGAAAAGGCGATGCGCCTCAAAGACGGTCGCTATCGCGCCAACGCCAGTCTGTTTATCGACGGCAAGCCGATCGGGCCGTGGAAGTACCAGCGTCGCCGCAACGACGATCCCAACGACGTCATCTACCACGAGGATCGGCGCGATCTTCGCGGCGCGCGCATGTTGGCAGCGTGGACCAATCACTTTGACTCGCGGGAACAGAACACGCTCGCAGCATGGGTGAAGGTCAAAGGCGATCGCGGTTACGTGCGCCACTACTACATCGACTTCGGTGACTGCTTCGGCAGCATCTGGGAGCCACCGATGATGGGGCGGCGCATCGGCCACGCCTACTACCTGGACATCCCGTTTCTGCTCGAAGACTTCGTAACGCTGGGCATCCCGCAGCGCCCGTGGGACCGCGCCCGGTTTGGAAAAACGGGCACGGTGCTCGGTTACTATGACGTCGCTTCGTTCAAGCCGGCCAAATGGCGCCCCGGTTATCCGAACCCGGCTTTCGGCGCGATGAGCGAACGCGACGGCGCCTGGATGGCGAGGATCATCGCCGAATTCACGGACAAACACGTCGAGCACGCGGTAGCGACCGGCGACCTCGACGCGGCCGTCAGCCGCGAACTCAATCGGGTGCTCAAAGGCAGACGCGACGCGATCCTCAAGCGGTATCTGGCGAAGTACTCTGCGCTGTCACACCCCTACGTAAAAGCCGACGCCAGCGGCCCCCAGCTCTGCCTGCGTGACATGGCGGTATTCGCCAAGCTCACGCGCCCGCCGCAGCGCTACGTCGCGGTGACCAGCTACGTCGGCGACGATCTCAACCCCACTAAGCTCACGCACGCCCGTTGGTCGCGAGGCCATCACGTGTGCACGCCGCTTCCCTCCGAAAACGGCGCTTCCTCCACCAACCCGAGCTACATGATCGTCGACCTCACGGCCGCGGTTCGGGGTAAGCCCCCCGTGGCCAGCACGCCGGCGAGGGTGCACTCGAGGGACGTCTCGCCGGTCACACGGCCGCCCTCGAGGCGGTCGCCGAGCTCGCCCTTCCTGTTCTCGGCCTCGAGCTGGATTACAAGCG
>JAUIKB010000328.1 GCA_030430975.1 Polyangia bacterium | reverse complement strand
GTGTGTTTTTCAACCAATTTTCGTATAAGCTCGGCGGTTTTAGCTGTTTCCTGTGCCGTCATCCCTGCCGTAGGTTCATCCAGGAGTAGGAGGTCCGGGTTTTGTGACACGACCATGCCGATTTCTAACCACTGTTTTTCCCCATGAGCCAGATAAGAAGCTTGCAAGTTGCGACGCTTCTCGAGCCCCACCAATTCTAAGAACCGCACGTCGAGCGCGAGGCCACCGCCACCGGTCACGCCACCGAAACCAGGATACGAGCTGAACTCGGCCCGACCGGCGCCGATCGGAATCGTCTTATCCGACGGCTTGTCCAAAAAGTTCCCACCGAACGTCCCGGCCAAACCAACACCAAACTCCACCGTTTTCTTCTTGTTCGCGCCGGGGCCTTCCTGACCCTCCACGGTAGACGCCTCGCCCGGCGGGGGCTCGGTCGCCGCTGCTGTTGACGCCATCAGCGTCACCGTCGTCAGTGCCCCCAAGAAAATCAATCCACGCATGCTGCCTCCTCGATCCTTACCGCCGACTTCTCGGGTCGGCTCAGTGCGGCCCTGTGTGCCGCGATATCGAGCGCAGCGCAAGCACGCGGCGTGCCAGACCGATCGCTGCTACTCAACCGAAGCGCTGGCGTGCTTGCGGGCGTCGCCCGCAGCCTGTTTTCGACCTTTTTCCACCGCGATCATCTGGATAGCATGCGTGTCGAAAGTCTGAACGTTGACGATTTCGCCACGGGAGGTGAGGTCTTTTCGCAACGCTTCGGGTTCGCCCTTCTGTAAAGACAGATACGCACCCCGCGTCGGAATGGCAAACCGTGGGGATGCGGTGACCTTGCGCGGTGAGAGCCCGAACGCCAGTCGCAGAAGCGTTGCTTGAGTCACGTTGGTCGCGATCGTCATGCCGCCTGATCCGCCCAGCGCGAGGACGGCCTTGCCGTCCTGAACCACGATCGTCGGCGTCATGCTCGACACAGGCCGGGCGCCGGGCCTCGGACGATTGGGACTCTTCGTCATACCGAACGGCGTGACCGCCGCGACCGGCGTAAAGTCGTCCAGTTCGTCGTTCAGTACGATGCCGGACGTCGCGGTCGTCAGCTTGGCACCGAAAACCCGGTTCACGGTCGTCGTGAGCGACACCATGTTGCCGCTGCTATCGGACGTGACTAGATGATGAGTGCCGTGCTCTTCCAGGCCAAAGCGCGGCATTCCATGGGTCCGGTCGAGCGCGAGACTCTGTCGCCGAACCGCCATGCGCTTGTCGCCGGTGAGCTTCTTCATGTCGAACTTGGCGAAATCGGGGTCGCCAACGTAGCGCATTCGATCGGCGACGCTTGCGCGCATCGACTCCGCCAGCATATGGTAGTACGCACCACTTTTTCTACCCAGCTTTTCGAGATACGCTTTCTTATACAGCGATAGCGTCTGTACCAACATCATGCCACCGGCTGATGGCGCAGGCATCGTGTGCACGTCGTAGCCCTCCCACTTCTTATGCAGCGGCTTGCGCTCCTTGACCTGGTAGGCCTTGAGGTCAGCCAAGGTCAGCGCGCCGCCCGCGCCCCTGGTGGTCGCGACGATGTCCTTGGCGATGTCCCCTTCGTAAAACGCCTTCGGGCCTCGGGCGGCGATCGCCTCGAGCGTCTTTCCCAGGGCCTCGTTCTTCAGCAATGCGCCATAGGGTGCCGGCCGACCGCGCGGATAGAAAATGCGCGCGAGACCTGCGTCCTGAGCCAGCTTGTTCTGATATGCTTTGAGCGCCTTGCCCAGATGGCGACCGACCTTGTATCCGGTGGTCGCGATGCGTGCCGCCGGGGCCACGACGTCCTTCCATTTGCGTTTGCCCCAGCGCTTGTGAATCGCGTAGAGACCGGCCACCTCACCTGGCACACCAACGTACTTACCGCGCTGGTCCCACGCGAACGGTCGTTTCTCGAACGCAGCCGTATCGATCGCTTTGGGAGCCGTTTCACGGAAATCGAGCACCACCGCTTGCTTCTTCGCGGCATCCCACACCACCGCAAATCCGCCGCCACCGATACCGCTCGAAGTCGGGCTCGTTACTCCACCGACAAGCGCCGCCGTCACGGCAGCATCCATCGCGTTCCCGCCCGACCGCAGCTGGCGCATCGCCTCTCGGGTAGCCAACTTGCTCTCCGACGCGGCGGCGCGCTGCCCAGCACGTTGCGCCTGAATATCAGGCGCCCCCAGCAGCAACACCGCGACCACGGCTATCGGAACTCCCCCGCAAACGGCTAGCGAATAGGGCCTGAACTCTGACTGGCGAAGGCTTGTCACGACAAGCAAACCCTACCATGTTGCCCGGTGACTCGATCTCGAGCGTGATTCGAAAGGACCGACCGTGCGCTTTCTATTCGTGATGGACCCGGCGGACGTGATGTCCCACGACAAGGACACCAGCTTCGCGTTCATGCGCGGAGCGCAGGCGCGCGGACATGAATGTCTGCACGCAATGGCTCATCAGCTGTGGCACGAGGGCGCCGAACTGTGGGCTGACGTGCGCCCGGTGCGAGTCAGCGAAGATTCGCCACACGTCACGATCGGGCAACCAGACACGGTTAGGGTGGCGGACCTAGACGCGGTGTTCATCCGTAAGGACCCACCGTTCGACGTGGAGTATCTACACCTCACTCAACAGCTCGACCTCGTCGCGGGAAAAACCCTGGTCGTCAACGCGCCTGCTGGTCTGCGCGCCGCCAACGAGAAACTGTTCACGTTCCACTTCGCCGATTTGATGCCGCGAACGCTGGTGACCTCGGACCGAACACGCCTGCTTGACTTCGTCTCTACGGTCGGTGGCAAGGCCGTCATCAAACCGCTCGACGGCGCCGGCGGATCCGGCGTGCTGTCTCTGAACAGCGACGACAACAACGCGCGAGCGATCGTCGACTTGCTGACTCGCGAAGGCCGCGAGCAGGCGCTGGTCCAGGAATTCCAGCCCGAAGTGCGCCAGGGCGACAAGCGCGTTTTGCTACTGGACGGTCAACTACTCGGCGCGATCCTGCGCGTGCCACGTAAAGACGACATTCGCGCCAACATTCACGTCGGCGGACAAGTCGAAGCCACCACGCTGACCACCGCAGAGCGCAGCATCGTGAAACAAGTCGGGCCGTCGTTGTCAAAGCACGGGCTGTATTTCGTTGGCCTCGATTTCATCGGAGAAAAATTGATCGAAGTGAACGTGACCAGCCCAACCGGCATTCAAGAACTCGGTCGTCACACCGGCGACGAACCGGAGCAACGGGTCATCGAGTGGGTCGAGGCGCGCTGCGCGGCACCGTAAACGGGCGCGGTCCGCAGAGCTGCCCGAGCCTAGGCAACTGAAGCAAGTCCCGATGACGCGTCGTCGCCTGAGTCGTCGAGGATCTCGTCGATGTCCGCCGGTACATCCTCCGCGTGGAGTAGCTCGTATACGTGGGCCGGACTTCGCGCATGAAAGAGCTGCTGCTGAAGCGAATGGTTATGTCCCACGATCCGCGCAAAAGCACTCAGCGCTTCTAAGTGCCGGTCTGAGCCCCGTGGTCCGGTCAGCAACAGTAAGATGCAGTGGACGGGTTCCCCGTCGGGGGTGTGCTCGAACTTGAGACCCGCGCGACTAACCCCGATCGCACCGATCATCGTCACGTCGCTCTCCAGCCGGGCGTGCGGAACCGACAAGCCGTGTCCTAGGCAAGTCGACTCTTCTTCCTCACGTTGCATGACTCGACTGACGACGTCGTCCACATCCACGCTCAAGTGATTCGAGCGTACCGCCAAGTCGACCAGGCGTTCGACAGCCTCGCGCTTGGTCGCAACGTCGAGATCGGTAACGATGTGTTGCTCGCGGATGAAATCGAGTTCGCTAGGCCGGTCCATACCGGCGTCGCCGCTTCGCATGATGGCCAGTCGCGTCAGGATCGGGCCGAGCAGCTCGTTCATCAACACCACCGTCAGCACGACCGCCAAGAACAGCTCGCTGATGTCGCGAAACAGTGGGTCCCGCGTTACTGTGAGCATCAAGCCGACCGCGAGCCCTGCCTGCGGCAAGAGTGCCAATCCCAAGTAGCGACGGAGTTTGGCCGTCGCCCCGGCCAGACGCAGGGCGATGCCCGCCGCCGCGAGTTTGCCGATTCCGCGCGCCAAAAACATCACCGCCGCAATGGCGCCCGCCGCGGGCAGATAGCCAAAGTCCAGCTCGGCACCGGCCAGCGTGAAGAAGATCGCGAAGATCGCGTACTCGAAGTTCTCGAACGCCCGGTGGCCGATCTCGTCCTTGTCTGGCGTGACGTTCGACAACGTCATTCCCAGAACCAAGCCGGCGAGCAGCGTCGAGATCTCGAACTGCTGACCCACGCCGGTGGTGAGCAAGATGGCCATCATCGAAAGTGCCGTCAAACGGTCCGGGCGCATCACCTTACGCGTCGCCAGGATCAACAGCAGTCCGATGCCAGCGCCTAGCGCGCCCGACAAAACCATCTGCTTGAGTGCCGGGAGGAACAAGCCAAGCACGCCCAGTGACGCTTCGGCGCTGGCGTGGCTCCGCGCAGCGCTCAACGCCACTTCAAACAAGAAGATGCAGGCTAGGTTGTTCAGCGCGACGCCAGCTACCAGCGTCTTGACGAACACTCCGCGTGCGTGGGTCTCCTTGACCAAAGCGAGGATCGTAGCTGGAGCGGTGGAAATGGCGATCGCCGCCAGCAGCGCCGCCATATACGGTGATACGGCACCGAGCGGGTTGACCAGGGCGAACACCACCAGCGGCGTTAGCACCGCCTCGAATAGCAGCAGCAGGCCGAGACGCTTCTTTGCGTTGCGAAGCCGACGATATCCGAGATGGCTACCTATCGACACCGCCATGAGCGTGAGAGCGAAGTCGATCAACGGGTGCAGGTGATCGATCGCCTGATGTCCGACCCAATGCAAGAAGGTCGGACCTATCAGAATCCCTGCCAATATCTGCCCGGTAACACTTGGCAGACGAAAGCGTTTGGCCACGGCGCCAAAGCCCACGCCCGCGATCAGCACGATCGACAGTAACAGAAACAGGTTCGCGTTCTGCAACGTCTAGCCGCCACGCACCGACGCCGCCTGACGGTCGACGCCCATTTGTTCATCCAAGAAGTAGTTGAAGTCTTCGGCCGCATCTTCAGCGTGCAGAACCTGGTAGGCGTGCGCGGCGCTACGCGCGTGGTACAGCTGCTCTCGAAGGTTCGCGTTCTTCGTGATCGCCGATGCAAACGCCGCCAGCACTTCAAGATGCTGCTTTCGTTCGGCTTCCGGCGTAGCGAGCAGCACAACCGCGTGCACCTTGTGACCATCCGGTGCGTCCAGGTTCATACCCGCCGGGCTGATGCCGAGTACCCCGCGTACGATGTCACCGTCGGGCAGATAGGCGTGCGGGATCATGAAGCCATCTCCCAGCGTGGTCGGCTCGTCGTCCTCACGCTCCAGGACGTGCTTGAGGAACTCTTCTTTGGTGCTGTTGATCTCGTGCGTTTCGAACAGACGATCGGTCAGCACGTTGATCACTTCGTGTTTCGACTTGGCTTTCATCCCGACAACGATGTGTTGTTCATGCAAGAAATCGAGCAGACGCGGTCGGTCCTGACCCGTCTCGCCGCTCTGATTGAGCGCGAACCGTGTTGCGCTGGGTCCCAGCAGCTGATTGATAGCTAGCGCCGCTAGCCCCACTGCGGCAACGGTATCGTAGATATGCGCTAGTGACGGTTCGGCTCCGACCAGCAGAATCAGTCCGACAGCGACTCCGCCGTGCGGCATCAACGCGATACCCAGGTACTTGCGAGCTGCAGGCGGCATCTGTGCCAGCGACATAGCTGCGGTCGCCGACAACACCTTGCCGACGAAGCGACTGACAAAGAAAACCGCTACGAGACCCAAGACGGGAACGACCAATCCGAAGTTCAGGCGCATGCCGGCGAATGTGTAGAACGCTGCGAACAGCGCGTTCCCGAACGGATGGAGATAGCCCTCGGCGGCTCGAGCCGTATCGTGACGAATGTTCGACAGCGCAACGCCCGCCAACGTGCAAGCCAAAATGCTAGAATAGCCGAGGACTTGCGCACCACCCCAGACGCCAAGAATCACCGCAAGAATCAACGGGCCGAGGAACGCAGGGCCAACCAGCCAACGGAGCAGCGCGAGTGCAACGACGACGACACCGACGCCCAACGCCAGCGCAGCTCCGAACTGAACGCCGGCGGCTTGGACGGCGACGGCGACCGACGCGCTCTCGACCGGCTTGCCCGTGCTCAGAAATGCCAGCACTGCGGCGAACGTCACGACGGCCACGACATCGATCAGCGCAACCGCGGCGACGAGTGTCTTGACGAAAACGCCCTTGGCGCGGGCCTCACGCACCAGGATCATCGTCGTGCCAGGTGCTCCGGCAATGCCGACACAGGCTAAGATCAAGGCTACCTCGAGACTTTGTTTCCCTATCGCAACTATGGCGCCAATCATCACCGTCGGGGTGATCAAGAACTCGGTTAAGACCAACAGCGACAGCCGCTTGCGAGCGTTCTTCAAGCTCGCAAAGTGCAGCGCCGTACCCACGGTGAAGGCGATGTACCCGAGTACGAAATCCGTGAAAGGACGAAAATTGTTGAACTGATCCGGCTTAAGCCCGTCGATCTCCATCGCCCGCAGGGCGATCCCGGTGATGATCCATCCCGTGACTTTAGGCAGCCGCGC
>JAUIKB010000327.1 GCA_030430975.1 Polyangia bacterium | reverse complement strand
CGATTTTCCGACCATCGCCCCCGCCCTCATGGGTACATTGACCTACCACTGATCGCACGCAGCGGCGCTCGTGTCCGGCTCAAAGGGGGGCCTCAACAGCCGCCCGGGAGTCGCCGGGTGGTGCCGATCGGCTTGATGCCCCGACAGTCGGGTCGAGCGGAACCGAGGACCAGACGCAGCATGCGACGGATCGACTTGCGCACGATCCGGATATCGAACGCGTGGACGTGCCGCTGCTGCCGGTAAGCCTGGAGCGCGTCGTTGGGATCACCACGGATGGCGGTGCCGTTGACGGATTCGATGACGTCGCCGCGCTCGAGGCCGATGATCTCGCCCAGCGGTACCCGCCGATCGCCGATGAACTCAACGCCGCCTTCCGGGAAACAACGACTCGGCTTGATGGGGCGGATGAGCGTTGTATTTATGGCCGACAGCTGCTCGTCCAACAGCCGGGTGGCGTCTGCGCTGAGGAACACGGTGCCCCTACAACGCAGAGTGCCGCGCTCGATCCGCGAAGCCTTGGTCGTGGAATCGAAGATGTTGCGGCCCGCAATGACGTCCCCGTTCTTAGAGGGCGAAGGTAAGCGAGGTGCAGTGGGGCCAACCGGCTGCTCGTGGCTCCAGACGGGGAGGTTGCCGATCCAGAACGCGACCACCCCGCGGTGCACGAAGTACGCCGTGATCGCGGCGGCCGTCGTGATGAGACCGATTGTCCGTAGCTTGGCATGTCGCGGCATGAGCATGCTGGGCGACAACGCTGCGGTGGTCGCTGTCATTCCGCTGATTGTCGAGCGTCTTCGCTAGGTACACTCGCGAGGAGATGTCAGAGCAGGAACCGCACGGTGAGGTTGCCGACCGATCGCGTGGTGCTGCGCGTATCACTGCCGGTGGACCATTCTCGACGTATCGGGTTCTTGGGTCGAATCGCTGCGTCCCACCGCCGGGTCTTGCCCGGCTGTACCAGGGAGCGAAGCGGTGGAGCACCGAACGTAACGATGCGCGCGGCCCGATCAAGACGACGTGCGTGCGATCTCCAGCTGTTCTGGTACGTCGGGCGCATGTGTCCGTTGTCGTCGCGGGGAGAGCCCGATGAGCGCGGAGTTGGCTATCGCCCGGGACGATCCGCGCCAAGCCGATGTGAGTGATCTGCTACGCGAGCACTTGCGGTTCGCCGCAGAGGTCACGCCGCAAGGCCACGTTCATGCTTTGGATTGGGTGGGGCTCACGGCGCCCGATGTCGAATTCTACAGCGCGCGGCGGGGCGAGGTGTTGGTGGGCGTCGGCGCCATTCGCTGGCTGGATGAAGCCCACGGCGAGATCAAGTCGATGCACACCGCGCGGTCAGCCCGTGGCACCGGCGTCGGCGACGCGATCGTACGGTTCCTGATCGACCGGGCGCGTCAACGCGGCTGCGGACGCGTCAGCCTGGAGACTGGAACGTACCCGGCGTTCGCTCCCGCGCGAGCACTCTATGAGAAGCTGGGTTTCGAGGTGTGTGCGACGTTTGCGGACTACACGGATAACGAATTCAGCACGTGCATGACCCTCGAGCTACATGGCGAGGAGGGCAACGGCCCCGGAGCGGGCTAGCCCCGTCTGTAAGCCGTCCGTTCGAACACTCAGCGACGAACTCTGTTTCTGCAGATTTCCCACGGCGTAAGCCACTCGCCAAACCGGCAGTAGAGCCAAGGCGGAGCTTGCTTGGCGTCGGGCAAGGTGACGCGCCCGTGGTCGTCGAACTCAACGCGGAGGGTTGAGTGCGCCACCGTCCGGATACCGGACCCGTGCGTTGTCCAGCCCCCGCCGCTTTCGAGCCCGAGATCGAGGCGGCGTTTGCCGGTGACGTTGCGGTCCGTGTCCCATAGCTCTCCCAGGCTACGAAGATAGCGTCCAAACTCGACGTGCACATCGGCGTCCGTGAGGCGCGCGACGCGTTTGCCGGTGCCGATATCGTAGACATCCCGGTTCGGGTAGCTCTGGACGATCAGCAGTCGGTTATCGATAAAGCTGGCGGTCAACCAGTTCACGCCGAATGCGATGGGAATCCGGTGGCGGACACTGAGGTCGCGGGCGTCGGCGATGACGAGTCGAACGTTCGTGTCATCCGCGTCGGACGTGAACGCAGCGACCGTCTTTCCGTCGAAGCTCATCACGCCGTTGGCGGTCCACGACTGGGGCGTAGCGAACACCGGTTTGATCACCCGGCGTGGCGCGATGGCCAGGCTCCGCAGAGCGCGAACCGACGCTGCGGAACCTCCGGCACTGCCTACGCTCACGCCGCGCAGGTGCGCTGGCCCGACGCGGCGCTTAGGCAGCGGCGGGCGCAGGATCTTCCCGGTGTCGATGTCGACGATTGTCTGGCGGGAACCACCCGTCACGATCGCGTGTTGGGAGGCAGCGTTGACGGTTAGCCTGACGTCATCGTCAGCTGCGACGGCGCCGAGCTGGACTCGCCGGCGGGACGAAGTGGTTAACTGAATGAGCTCGAGCGAGTATCTGCGACTTGGCGAGCTAGTGTGAACAACTGCCATCATCGATCGCTCCGAATCAAAGCCGCAGCCGAGCGCCGTCGATCGGTTTACGGCTAACGCGTTCGCTTGGGCATCGACCGCGACCACACCCGACCGCTTGAATAGGCATGCCGCCCAGAACCGACCGTCGGCGCTTTTCTTGGCCGCGGTCAGCGCGCCGGGGTCGAGGGAAACGGAGGCGCGATACAGCGTCGACGCAGGGTCGCCAGCGTCGCGCACTTCGACGGCGTCGGTGGATGCGATGACGATGCGTGCGCCGCTAAGGGCGTCGTGGCGTTCGGCGGGCGGCAGTCTGCGTCCGTTGAAGGCCGGCGCTGTGTAGACGTAGCCGACGCCCTCGGCGGACGTCACCACGGTTCGGCCGTCCGCGACGGAGATGTGCTGATCGCCATCGGCACCGCGCAGGAGCCGTGTCGCGCGACCTTGTCGCACCGCACTACCGGAGGCCGGGGCCAGAGGAACGACCACCGTGTGAAACTTGCCGCTCGGTTCTGCGCGGGTGGTTGCGATGACGGTGTCCTGGTTAAGAAACTGCAGGCGGTCTGTTGCCCGTAGCGCTACGACCTGAGGCTGTTCGCCGCTCAGGCGCTCATAGGCGCGCAGCGCGGTGTCGTAGGCCGCTCGGCGGGCCGCTCCCCGCAGAGCGTCGCCACGAGTGATGGCCTGCTCAGCTAGGAGCTGGTCCGCGAGCGAGTGGGGTTTGGACTGCACGATGCGCTCGGCACGGCGTCGACTGGCGGCGGATGCGTCAGGGTGGTCGATGATCTCAGCGGCGACTTTGAGCAGGCCGTCGACTTCGCCGAGCGCTTCCAGAATCGACAGCCGTGCTTCGGCGAGCTGCAGCGTTACCGCTGCGCAGGACGTCGTGATCGCTTCGGCGCTCCGAAGCGCGTCATCCAGGCGCCCTTGGGCCTGCAGTTCGGAAACTCGAGCGACGGCTGAACTCAGTGGCGCGGCGCAGTCGGTCGGTGGCGGCCACGCCGGTTCGACGGGCGCTGGTTCTGGGCGCGCTCCGCAGCTCGCGGAGATGAGCGAGAAGACACAGAGCAGGGGGCGCGGCGCCACCGCCTTAGGATACGCCAGAACCGCCGCCGTCCGCGCCGTCGACCTGCGGCGGGCCACCGACGCCCCCGATCCCGATGGTCTAGTGCAGACTGGCGATCGGTGCGAAATCGTCCGTCATGAGCGGGTGCTGTTCGAGCACGCGCTTCGGTACTCGAAGTCGTTTGGAAGCGAGATTGCGCAAGAATTCGGTTGGCTGCTTGGCGAAGTCCTGTTCGGTCAAGGGGCATGCATCCCGACAGCCCACCACCATGACGTTCTGCGTCTGGTCGACGGTGGGACCGTCGGCCGCGAAGACATGGTGGTGCTCGAAGGCGTGGGTCAGCGCGCGCAGCTCCGCGTGGAGGGCCGATGGCGGAGCCGTGCGTGTCGGATTGCCGATGAAATTCACCAGAAGAAACCCTCCCGGGGCGAGACGTTGTTTAACCAGCTGAAAAAAATCAACCGTAACCAAGTGCCACGGCGTGGCGTGCAGCGAGTGGAAAGCGTCGCCGACGATCATGTTGTAGCGGCCGCTCGTCTGTAGGAACCGTCGTCCGTCGCCGACGAAGTTGTTCAGCCGAGGTGATTTCGGAAGGCGAAACAGCCGCTGGGCCACGCTGAGTAGCTTCGGCTCGATCTCCACCACGTCGACCTGCGCCTCAGGCAACGTTCTGAGCAGCGACCTTGGAATGTCGTACATGCCACCGCCGATCACGAGCGCGCGCCGCGGCGCTGCACCGAACAAGCGGTGTATCTGGTGGTACTTGGCATACTCGGCAGCGGTGTCTTCACCGTCCAGGTACATGTAGCCCGTGATCGCGCGGTTCTGATACAGATACCGCGCAGGGCGCCCGCGAAGCGGCTGGTCGACGACGCCGATGCGGCTGTACGTCCCGTCGACGTCGAGTACCAGCTGCTGACTCCGGGCGCGCCGATGCATAGCTCCAAACATCGCCGCGAGTCCGACGAGCAGGATCACCACCGCGCGCGTGGCCTGTCGACACCACAATAGGCCCGCCACACCCAGGGCGAGCAGGACCGAGCCTCCCCCGACGACGAGCGTACGAATACCTAGGCTCGGTACCAGGACGAACCCCGTCGCCAACCCACCGACGATGTTGCCCGCGGTCGACCAAAAAAACACCGTACCCGCGACGCGACCGATCGTTTCGGTGTCCGCTTGAGCCAACCGGACCGCGAACGGCGACAGCACCCCGAACAGCACGCTCGGAATCAAAAACAACAGCGATGCGCTCAGGACCGGCCCGATGTGCATCGGTAGTCGATACCCGATGCGCGGCAGGAGCAGGTTGTTGAGCAGCGCTGCGATCAGCACGGCTGCGCCGCCGGCTGCGTACACGGTGAAGAACACGTCGTGGTACGGACGGCGATCGGCCAGTCGCCCGCCGCCTACGTAACCGATCGCGAGTCCGGTCAAGATAACCGTCAGCACGCCTGACACCGTGTAGGTCGTGCTGCCGAAATACGGCGACAGTAGGCGCACGGCGAGCACTTCGAGCATGAGCAGCACGAGGCCCGAGACGAACACGGCAACGTGCAACGTCCATAGCGGCGTCCGGGGGCTCTTGGACGTCGAGGTCACGACTGGGGGATGCGTGTGAGGGCCCGCGGCAGCGACATGGCTGGAGGGTACATCCGATTCTCTGCGAGGGGCGGGAGTAGCGCGAGGAACGCTTCAAATCCGCGGCTGGCCGCGGCTCAGTCGATCCGGCAGCCGATGCGTTCCGTCGCGACGACCACGTCATCGTACCAAGTGATTTGCGCTTCGGGGACGGTGACGCCGTTGCTCTCCTTGCGGTCGAGCGTTCCCTTCTCGTAGTAGGCGTCGAGGGTGATCGCTTTCAGGCCCACGTCGGCGGACGTTCGGAAGTTGAACCCGTCGAACCCTTGCTCGTCGATGAAGTACTGGCCGTGGGAACGGAACGCATCGCGTAGCCATCGACCACGGGGCGTTCCCGGTTTGTATTCGCCGACCAACGCGTCGTCGATCCAAAACGCCAGCTCGCCGTCGGGTTGTCCCGGCGTGTTGGCGCGGGTCATGATCTCGACGCAAAACCACTGATCGCGAACGAACGGCGTCTGGTTGGCTGGATTGAACGAGTTGCCCCAGTACTGGTTCGAGGATGGGCCATTGTATCCGGCGCATCCCGGATCTGTGCTGCCGTCGTTGCACATCCAGGATCGCATCTCGTGCCAGTACACGTAGAAGTTGAAGCTACCGTTGTCGTTCGCATCCAGGTCGTACCAAAACCCTTGGTCGCCGCCCGGCACCATGCCGGCGAGACCGTCGGAATTGAACGAAGCGTTGCCGGCCGCCGCGCGAACCCAGTGGTGGGGCACGGCGGTGTCGCCGACGAAGCGGGTGTGGAATCGCCAGTACATCGTGTCGACTCGCTCGGGGAATTCAAAGCGCGCTTGCGCAGAGATGTACTGATCTGCTTCAAGCATCGTTCGCGTGATATTCGCGCGTAGGTACTTTGAGCCGGCGTGGGCGGTCGCGCCGTCGTCGACGACGGCGAGTCGTTGGGCGTTTTGCGTGTAGGAGGTCCAGCCCATCATATCTGATTCGAAATCGGAGTGGAAAATAACAGCAGGGTCGTCGCCGATGCCCTGGTCCCCGGGGTACTTGCCGCTCAGTCCGGTTCCGCCGCCCGAGGCCGTTCCGCCCGCCGATGAACCGCCGCTGAATGTACCGGCGTTGCCAGACATCCCGCCGGTCGCCGTACCGGCCGTGCCGCCGGCGGAGCTACCAGCGCCACCCGACGTCCCGCCAGCGCTCGCCGTGCCGGCCGTGCCGCCAGCCGGCGAACCACCCGAGCCGGCGTTGCCGCCCGTGGGTGACTCGTCCGAGGAGCACGCGGCGGCGGCCAAGGTCAGTCCCGCCGCCAAGGCGATCCGTGTAATGCGTGTCGCGCTCATGCTCGAAGCATAGCGCACACGGGTGGTCTCCTCTGGCCTCGCCTGCTGGCCGGCTGTTCATCCGGCTGCGGCGCCGTTGCGGAAAGCCTAGTCGACGGTCGGACAGATCACGTTGCTGACGTCGGCATCGTTGTTGTCTTCAAGGCATTCGTTCTCGGTGCCGGAGCCCATCGCATCGGTATCGACTGACACGCCGAAG
>JAUIKB010000326.1 GCA_030430975.1 Polyangia bacterium | reverse complement strand
CGGACGACAGCCACGGCATGCCCGGGGCCGTATTCGCCGTGTGGCGTTCCGAGGTCGCTGGTCGCAAGTCTGCCGTACCCGAACGATCCGTCGCGCCCGGCGAAGTAGTACGAGAACGGCATGCCGGCGGTGTAGTGCGTCGGCTTCGTCTTCGGCGGCATCGGGGCAGCGGGGGAGAGCTGGACGACATTTTCGCATACCCACGCCATCGGCCCGACGTTGAGCCAGCGGTCGGGACACCCGGGGCCGCGCGTTGCGGCGTAGAGCGGCAGCTGCGCACCGACGCGAGCGGCTCCTCGCCGCGGTGCAGCTTTGTCCGGGCGGGTGCGTAGCGCTTCGCCATCGCGAACGATCAGCACGCTGCGCGCGTCGCGCCGCACGGGCACGTCGCCTTTGCGGATCCACGGGCGCTTTGACTGAGCGTGCGTCGGGCCGCCGCCGAGCAGCAGCGCCGCGATGGCAACGAACATCATGCGCGCGCGCGTCACGCCGTAACCGTAGCAATCGGGCACGCCCGCGCCCACATTCCGACGAATTCCTGAGACCGAGACCGAGCGATGCAGAACGGTGAGGAACGCCGCGCATAGCGCGGGACATGTGTCCGTTCGAGCGGAGAAGTATCCGAGGGCGCCTCCACTTGGAAGCGGCACGGGTTCCGTCCGTTCCGGGACGGCGAGGACGCCCTGGGGAGGTACTCGGTCTGTGTGCGACTGGAGAGGGCGCCGCGCGAAGCGCGGTCGAGCTGGCTGTCTGGAGGAGTGCCCGTCTACCGACGCCACTCGAGGAAAGAGCATCGCCCCTTGGGGAGGAATGTCCGTGTGTCCCCGAGTGGTGAGGACCGCCGGCGCTTGCGCCGGCCAGGGAATCAGTGGAAGGAGAAGCGCATCTCGTGATCGCACACGCGGAAGAGATCGCCTTCGTTGATCACTTTGCGTTGCACACGCTGCCCGTGGTGCTCGATGCCGTTCGTCGAGCCCATGTCGACCATGTAGTACTGGCCGTTTAGGTATTCGACCATGGCGTGCTGTCGCGACACGTTCGGGTCCTTGATCGTCAGGTCACTCGACTGCTTGCCGCGGCCGATGATGAAGCGCTCCTTGTTTACCTGGAAGCGCTCGCCGCCGTACATCACGAAGAGCGTCGGCGCGCCGTAGCCGCCACCCATCGCGGGTGGTCCCGGCGGCGGTCCCGGGGGTGCCATCGGTGGCGGTCCTGGAGGCGCCATCGGTGGCGGTCCTGGAGGTGCGGGCGGTGGTCCCGGAGGCGGTGGAGGAGGAGGAGCCGAGCGAGGCATCGGAGGCGGACCGCCGCGCGCGGCGCCGCCGGTTGGCGGTGGCGGTGGCATGCGGCTTCCGCCGGGTGGCGGTGGTGGCGGCGGCCGACGTCCACCGCTGCTGGCGGGTAGGGACGGCATGGAGCCGCGACCTCCGCCGGGCGGAGGCGGGGGTGGTGGTGGCGCTGCGGACGTTCGCGGCGGCGGAGGTGGCGGCGGGCCGGATGGCCCCGCCGGTGGCGGCGGAGGCGGGGCTCCAAGCGGTGGCGGACCGGGCGGTGCGGCAGGTGCGGGCGCTCCGCCCGAAGAGGGCTGCGCCGCGCTGCTGCTGTAGCCGCGCTGCCGCGCGTACTGCTTCATCGCGTCGTTGATGAGGTAGTCGACGGAGCATTCGAGCTCCCGCGCCATCTGTTCGAACTTGTGCCAGAGCGCGTCGCGACAATGGAAGGTTCGAGGGGTTTTCTTGGGGTCCGTCATCCGCGTACCTATGGGCTCACTTACGGTGGAGGGGTTCGATGGTGGAGTTACTTCTTGGGCGCGTCCTTCTTGGGCGCGTCCTTCTTTTCTTTCTCAAGATCCGCTTTGGTGCGGTCTTCCATCGCGGGCTTAACGCAGTAATTCACGTAGTCGCCGACTGTGGCGACTTCCTTGAGTTCCTTCTTTTCCTTGGGACCGACGGCGCACTGCCAGGCGCAGCCATCCGCGTCCTCGCGGCACTTCGGCACTTTCTGGCGGTCGCTGGCGAATCGAGTGACCTTGTCGACCTGCGTCTTGGTGCCGAACTTGAAGTAGTAGCCCAGCGCGCTGAGGCGCACGGCCACCGGGTAGCGCCCGGTGAGGTACTTCTCGACCGTCGCGGGGCCGTCCTTGAGGCCGTCAAGTTCGCCGATCAGGCTGCCGTATTGAAGTGGCTCGGTGATCGCCATTCCGTCAGAGTTTTGGCCGATCTGAGTCATGAACTCGTCGATGTGTTCGGCCTTGCTCATCCG
Source organism: Polyangia bacterium (assembly GCA_030430975.1). Classification (GTDB taxonomy): domain Bacteria; phylum Myxococcota_A; class Polyangia; order Polyangiales; family Polyangiaceae; genus JAUIKB01. The sequence goes on along the minus strand of JAUIKB010000326.1, from coordinate 4,464 downwards.
CAAGATGAGTTCGGCGGCCACCCAACGTATCTTCCAGTTCTCGTTCTTGAAGAGCTTGTACAGGTCGTCTTTGACGAGGCTTCTAGGCAGCTCGCCCACGCGACGCAAAGCTAGGTCGCGAACCTGCGGAGGCGTGTCTTCGCCGCCAGCGATGGCGAGAATCGCGCCGACATGCTTCTTGTTCTTGCTGTCGATGTGTCCGCCGAGAGCGTTGGTGGCGGCAGCGCGTCGCTTCTCGCTCTTGTCCTTGTTCGCAGCGAAGTCGAGCAGGTAGTCGACGATGTTTGTGCCGCCGACTTTCTGCATCGAGGCAAATACACGAAGTAATTCTTCTTCTTGGTAGGCCTCGAGCTGGGCAGCGAACTGCTTAGGGGTGACCTTGAGCCGGGAAGCCTTGTTGGCGGCTTCGACGAGCGGTTCCTTCTTTTTGATCCAGCGCTCGGAATCGACCTCTTTTGCGACGGCAACCAAGCGCTGGCCGGCGGCCTCTTTGGTGGCCTTGTCGCCCAGGTCCGCGACCAGGGTCGCCATCGTGCCGATCTTAGCCGCGCCCGGCTGGATCAGCTTGGGCAGGCCGCGGACGCTGGTGGCGCCGAGCTTGCGAAAGATCTGCTCGATGCCGAACTTCTGGCTGCTGTTGTCGAGCCGCGGAGCGAAGTCGGCCAACGCCCACTCGACCATGGCGGCGCGGATCATCTCCTGGTCCTCGTCCGACTCAACCAGAACCTTGCCGTCGTTGGTGAGCAGTGCAAACGCCGCGTCCTTGTAAGGAAAGGACGGGTCGGCGGGTGCAGGCTGTCCAGCCTGGGCCGCCGGCGGCGGCTTCTTCATTTCCGCGACGAGAATCGGCACGAGCTTCGCGACGATTGCGTTTCGCGGTTTCGGCTCCATCTCGCCGAGGGCTTGGGTGAGCAGCTCGATGCCGACGCGACGGCCGGCGCGCGCCGGCATGCGAACGAGCGTCAGCGCAGCCTCGACCCGAAGGTCGAGGGAGTACTTGTCGTGCTGAATGACGGCGACCAGTTTTTTTGGTCCTTGCGACGTGTTCGCCCAACGATGGACGTCGTCCGAAGTGGTGCGGCAGCCGGCCAACACCCCCCCACTCATCATTGCGATGACGAGTCCGGTGCGGAACACGCGGCCTGAACGGAGGCCCGATATCATTGGAATTCCTGCTTCCCTTCGAGAACGCTGAGCACCGGAAATGCGGACCCAGCCTTGGGGCGACAGACGTCGCTGCGACTGCTGAGTCTAGTCACCGGAGGGACCGCAGCTCAAGCGCTCGACGGCCGGTCGGGGCTCTAGTTGTGCGATTTCTTCCATCGTCTGACGCGCTGCGTTGAACTGCCGGTTGCTTGTGCGATATGTAGGTTTATGTGAGTATAGGTAGGGAATGCCAGTTCGTCTTTTTGCTCCGCGACGTGCGACGAGCCCTTCCTCCGAGGTGCCTGAGTCCGAGGCGCGTCCCGGGGCGGAGGAATCGCCCCAGCCGCTAGCGCGTGGGCGGGAAGCAGCGGCGTTGCTGCTGTTCACATTGGCGGCGTTTCTGTGTCTGGCGCTGGCGAGCTACCGGTTTGATCCGGCGGATCCGACCCTAACGGGTGCGGACTGGGTGGGGCCGGTAGGCGCTTTCGTCGCGTCCATCCTGGTCAGCGCGTTCGGCCTGGCGGCTTGGTTTGCACCTATAGAACTGGCGCTGCTCAGTGCGCCTTTGTTCACCCGTCGTCCAAACCGCGCGACGAGTCTCCGTTTCGCCGGGGATCTGGTCGTGGCGATCGTCCTTGCGTCTCTGCTGCAGGTCCTGATGCCACGACTTCTCGCGTTTGGGCGCGGTCCGGTGGGTGGCCAAGTGGGCCTGCTGTTCGGTGAGTTGATGCGAGCGATGTTCTCGACGGTCGGCTCGATCCTTGTGGCGAGCACTATCGTTGGACTGATCCTGATCGGACGCAGCAGTTTCTCGTTCATCGAGCTATGCGCTCGAGCTGTCGATCTAACTCGCTGGCTGGGGGGCAAGTTAGGGATTGTCGGGCGGAAAATGGGTGGCGCATGGCAAGAGGCCGTTGACATTCGGCGTGAGCGCCGAGCCGCCGCGCGCGATCAGCAGCCGGAGCCGCTTGAAAACCGTCCGTCAGACGCGTCGATCATGGCGCAGCTTCAGAAGCTACCGGACGCCAGCGAACTGCTGCTCGAAACCACCGGGACGCCACCGCTCGCCCTGTCTACCCAACTAAAACAAGGCTTTCGACTCGACGCCGATCGGCTGCTGGATTCGACGCCAGGTGATGCACTAGCAGACGCATTGACCGCGTCGCCAACGTCCGATGCCGCGACGGAAGTGGAGTCCGCGAGTAAGGCGCCGCAGGTCGTGGAGCCGGCGGGAACGGTTGTCGAGGAACCGGAGGACGCACCCGACGCAGATGCCGATGAATCAGCGAACACCGACGATGATGCGGTGGATGAGGACGCGCAAGCCGAGGCAGTCGCCCCAGCAACGCGGCCCAAGAAATCTAAGAAGCGCACTACGGGCCCAAAGGAGCCGACCATCGTCGATACCTCGTCGGCGCAGCGCGTGGAGCGCGAAAAGTCGCGGCGGAAGGAACGCAGCGGCGTAACCAAGGGCTTCAAGCTGCCGTCCACGGAACTTCTGAACGCGGCGCCGCCTACCGTCAAGGAAATCAGCAAAGACACGCTGCTTGAGTTGGCGAACTTGCTCGAGAAGACGCTTGCCGACCACAAGGTGGTCTGCAAGGTGCAGGAGATTCATCCTGGACCGACGGTGACGACGTTTGAGGTCGCGCCGAAGGCCGGGACGCGCGTACGTCGTGTAGCGGGCCTGTCCGACGACCTAGCCCTGGGATTGTCGCGAAAAGTGCGCATTATTGCGCCGATTCCAGGTAAGAGCCGCATAGGTTTCGAGCTTCCGAACGACGAGCGAGTACCCGTGAATCTTCGGGAGTTGGTGGAGGACAAGCGCTTTGCGGAGTTGGCTCGTAAGGCTCCGCTGCCCATCGTGTTCGGTCGCGACATCGTCGGAGCGCCTTTCTACGCAGATTTAGCGAAGATGCCGCACGTGATCGTTGCCGGCGCAACGGGCGCGGGAAAGAGTGTCGGTTTGAACGTCATGCTCGCCAGCATGTTGTTCCACCGCACGCCGGCCGAGCTGCGCATGCTGATGATCGATCCAAAGGTCGTCGAGCTCGCACCATTCGACGGCATCCCGCACATGCTCTTGCCGGTCGTCACCGACATGAAGCAAGCGGTGACGGCGCTCAAGTGGGCGGTCGACGAAATGGAGCGCCGGTATAAGCTGTTCGCCAAAGCCGGGACCAAGAACATCACCACGTACAACGGCTGGGTTAAGAAGGTCGAACGCGGCGAAGTCCCCGCGCCTGAAGTCAAGAAGGTGACGGGCGTAGACGACGATGGCAATCCCGTGATCGTCGACGTGGCCAAAGACGGGTCGGACGGTGACATTCTGCCGGAGCGGCTGCCGTTCATCGTGATCGTCGTCGACGAGTTCGCGGACCTGATGATGCAGCAGGGCAAAGAGGTGGAAGCGGCTGTGGCGCGACTGGCACAGAAAGCGCGCGCCGCAGGGATGCACGTCGTGCTGGCCACACAGCGTCCTAGCGTCGACGTGATCACCGGTATGATCAAGGCGAACTTTCCGACGCGCGTGGCGTTCCGCGTGGCACAGAAAGTCGACGGTCGCACCATCTTGGACGAGCAGGGTGCTGAACTGTTGCTGGGCGCTGGCGACATGTTGGTTAAGTTGAACGGCGGTAACGAGACCAAGCGCGTTCAGTGTCCGTTCATCAGCGAAGAAGAAGTGACCGCGCTGACCGACCACCTCCGGTCCCAGGGCGAGCCTGTGTACAACGAGGCGATCTTGGCCCACACGGACGAGGAAGCCGCCGACGCCCCGGCCGATGAAAAGGTCGACGCGCGGTTCGACGAAGCCGTGAGTATTGTGGCCGAGACCCAGCGCTGCTCGACGTCGTGGCTCCAGCGGAAGCTGACCATCGGCTACAATCGCGCTGCGAAGATCGTCGAGATGATGGAGCAGCGCGGGATGGTCGGCCCTCCCAACGGATCAAAGGATCGCGAGATATATATGTCGCCCCAGTAGGGATTGTTGGATCTCCGGGACCTTCGCAGGGCCAACATGTGATGTAGTATCGGGAGCTTCCTCTGACTCTGTTCATTTGACGATATGATGCTGGCAAGATGAGCGACGGGCCGCTCGCGATTCCCGAAGCGACGGACGACGATGTCGATGACGTCGCGTGGGCGCTGCAGACCGCCGCCGTACAGTGGGAGCGCGGCGGTTTGGAGGACACCATCGTGTGGCTGCAGCGCGCGGAGGACGCTGCCAACGCGGAGGGGCAGGGTTTTCGGGCCTCGGAAATCGCGGATGTGATTCGCCGCATCCGCCAACTGATCGACCAGCCAGCGGAAGACGTG
>JAUIKB010000325.1 GCA_030430975.1 Polyangia bacterium | reverse complement strand
CGACGCTAAGATCGCGGAGCCACGACGTTTCATTCTCGATATCGTAACCCGGGCACTGTCGATCGGGGTGTAGAGACGTTAGGTGTGCATCGACTGATATCGGAGGGTTGGATGGCAAGCGCGCAGGTGAACGGTCCGGAAGTGAAGTTCGTGGAGGCGAATGGTCTGAAATTCGCCTATCTGGAAGAGGGAACCGGGCCGCTGGTGCTGCTTGTGCACGGGTTTCCGGACACGGCGCATAGCTGGGACGAGGTGCGACCCGCCGTGGCGGAGGCGGGTTTTCGAGCGGTCAGCCCGTTCACGCGCGGCATCTATCCGACCGAGGTGCCCAAAGAAGAAGCGTACGATGCAGACACATTAGGCGCGGACATCATCGCCTTGATCGACGCTCTCGGCGAAGAGACCGCCGTCGTCGTCGGTCACGACTGGGGAGCGTCGGCCGCGTATTCAGCGGCGGCGATCGCGCCGGAGAAGCTACGCCAGCTGGTCACGCTCGCGATTCCGCACCCTGCCGCCGTCAAACCCACACCGAAAATGGTGTGGGGCGTTCGGCACTTCTTCAAGTTCAAGCTCCCCGGCGCTGTCGAGCGCACGCGCAAGAACGACTATGCCTACATCGATGAGCTCGTGACACGCTGGTCGCCCGGGTGGGACGTGCCCGCCGACGAAACGAAGATCGTCAAGCATGCGTTCGAACAGCCCGGCTGCCTGAACGCCGCTCTCGGCTACTATCGCGCGCTCAGTCCAGTGTTGCCGGCGTCTCATAAGAAGCGCATCGACGTGCCGACGGTGGCGTTCGCCGGCGAGACCGACATCCTGCCGGTTTCGGCGTATGAACCGGCGCGCAAACGATTCAACGCGAGCTACGACATCATCACGATGCCGGGCGGTCACTTCATGCACCGGGAACACCCCGAGCGCTTCTCGGCGGAGTTGGTGCGGGCGCTGAAGCAGAAGTCAGAGTTGAACTAGCTACGGTCGCGCTGGAGACAGGCAAGGCATCGATTGCGCTCTGCGAACGTCCTCCAGGAGACCGAGCCAGTACTCGCCGTTCATGTCGATGGCCTGCGTCAGTAGAGTATCGACATCGTCGGCGAGTCGTTTCACGTACTTTCGGTGCTCGTCGACGCGGGCCAGGAACGCAGTGTCGGTGCTGGAGTCCGGCGGCGGCCCCTCAGCGTCGCGCAGGACCTGCCTGAACGTGTAGTATTCGCGGGCAATCGACCGCCACTGAGGGTCGCAGTCGCGCAGGCCCGCCGTGCAGCTCGGTAGCTTCTGTTCGATCGAGCGAGCCTGGCGTTCAGCGTTCCGGGTGTTGGAGAACAACCAGGCGAAAAGGTCGCGAGTTGCCTCATCAATGCCGGGTGGGAAATCCATTGACGGCCGGGTCGTGTCGCCGCGGCGCGCGCTGTTGTCGGGCACCACTTCGTCATCATTCGCCGGCTGGTCCGCGGTATCGGCTGGCGCTGCGATCACGGCTGGTTGCGTCGGGGGTTGAGCCGCCGGGGCGCAGGCGATCGCCGTCATCGCAGAGCCGATCAGGACCGCGCGGCGTCGTAGAATTTGGTCACGGTCGTCGGACACGGCGTGATTCTACGCGCAATTCTTGCCGCGTGGGGAACGCGCGGTCAGGGACGGTGGCGCGCCTGAGCCGGCGTTGTCCGGACTGGCACGCAACGACGCGGCTCAACTCACCAGCACGCTAAACCACGCCGGTGCCATGAAGCCTGCGATCGTCATGCCTGCGCACGTCAGTACGACAATGACGCTGATGTGCGCCAGACCGAGCGCCAGGCAGTTGCGCGCCTGGCGGGTCGTTTTCGGATCCTTGAGCTGCATCGCCCCGAGCACGAAACCAGCTGGCCAGAAGAACGCAGACAGCGCGTATAGCAATAGGGCGACATTCTCCGGGGCCGCTAGGTCGCCGTGCTGCCCTTCAACCTTTTGCACGACCCGACGAATGAACGCCCATACAAACCCGACCGCGATGAACCAGCCAACGGCGACGATAGCGGATGCGATGGCAACGATGATGCCCATGACCGCGGGATCGGGACCGGTTGCCATCGTGGCTGCATACAACGCCGGTCGGGCGATGGCCATGGGCTGCGTCTCGGTCATGGTCCCTGTGTGCTCAGTCCTTAGTCGGTTCGCGGCGCGGCTCGCGGCTGCTGCTGCGCCAGGTGGTGTGAAGAACTTCGATTGTCCCGAAGTTCAATCGGCCGGGTTGGTCACGCTGTAGCCGCGAAGTCGGTCAGTTGGTCCGTACGGCCTTGTAGATCCGCTCGCTCTGCTGATTGCTGCTCGGGCGAGCCGATCCATACAGCGTGCACTCGTCATCGGACACCCATGTGACGTCCATTCGGCGACTCGGGTAGTTGAGGTCGGTGAACTCCGACAGCTCGGTGCCGGCTTCAAACGCCACGGACGTGCTGGCGCGAGTCGTGCGAAAGGACACGCGCTGCGTACCGAGGGTGCTGGACAGCGTGTAGTAGAGAGTCAGCTCGTCTTGGCTCAGTGAGAAACCGCGTAGCGCTCCATTGTGATTGAGAATTACCTGAGCGCTCCCGCCCATCGGCTGGAAGTACAGTTTGGCTTGGTACCAGTCGCCGCTGTGAGCGCCAAAGTACATGCCGGACGCGTGAGGACGCGGGAACATGATCTCTTGACTGGATGAGCCGAGCTGGATCGCCGTAGGTGTACCGAAGGCATCCGTCGGCGTCGTTCGCGTTGCGCGCCACGGAGCGCCCTGAACCGTCGCGTAGTATAGCTCGAGCCCGTCTGATGACAGCGCTGGCCAAGCATGGGAGTTGTCGTCGCCGTTGATGTTGGCGATCGCGGTCGGGGTACCGAACGGCTGTGTCGGGCTGGCGCGTCCGGCGCTGAACAGTCGCGTTCGTGACATCGAGAACCCGGAGTACAGCAGCGTGAGTCCGTCTTGAGTCAGCCAAGGGTAGTTGGCATCGCTGTTTCCGAACTCCGTCAGCTGTACCGGTGTGCCGAACGCTTGAGACGGCGAGCACGCGCCGGTTCCGCCGGTTCCGCCGGTTCCGCCAGATCCCCCGGTGGCACCGGAGCCTCCGGCGCCACCGGATGCTCCGGAGCCGCCGGTTCCGCCCGTAGTGCCACCCGCGCCGCCCGTAGTGCCACCCGCGCCGCCCGCGCCCGGCGTGGTGCCACCCGTGCCGCCCGTCGTTCCTGCCCCGCCGCCGTTCGCCGTTCCGCCTACGGCACTTCCGGCTGTTCCGCCCGGCGCGTTGCCGCCGTTGCCGGCTGCTGCGCCAGTGCCGGAGGTCCCGCCGATCCCCGCCGCGGCTCCGCCGCCGACCGAGCCGGAGCTGCCGGCTCCGCTGTCGCCGCATCCGCTAGCGATGGCCAGGCTGAGCCCCGCGACGCAGGCTGCCCTGTAGCTGATTCTGGGAAGGATGGTGCGTTTCACGTGGCGGGATACGCTTGCGTAGATGATTCCTCCCCGCTGTGATGGACTTTCGCCTAGCGGGCTGAGAGGCCGGCCGACAATCCGGTTAGGCGCGTTCGAGCGCTGCGGCGGCATAGGCTGAGTGGTCCCCTTCGAGGGAGCTGTCGCAGCCGGCGTTGACGACAGCGTGCAGTCCGACATCGAGCTGAGGCCGATTGGACAGCATGCCCAGGACCGACTCGGGTCCAGTGCATGAAGCGTGGCTGAGCAGCAGGAGTCGATCGCCGGGCGCCAGCTCGACCGCATGTCCGGCCGTTTGGTTGCTACCGGTTCGAAATCCGATTGTGAGAGTCAGGACGTTAGACAGCATCGCCACGCGCTCGGGATCCAGAGCCGGCGGAGGCCGCGCCGGTCGTGTATGCGGCGTGGAAACACAGGGGACCCGACCGCGCCGTAGGTGAGCCACTCGTGGCCGCCAATCCATAGCGCATGCGAGCGGTCGGCGGAGGCAGCGCCGGCGAGCAGCGTCCCAAGCGGCGGGTCTTCTTCGAGATCGAGATAAGGGACGAGTTCCGGACGACCGGTGGCGGCGCCCGGCGTGGTTGTCGGGGAGCGGCTTGGTGCAGAGAGGTACGTGGGGAAACTCGCTCCCGCCTCTGACTCTGACTAAGTGGTGTGAAAAAGTTCAATTGTCCCCAAGTTCAGTCGACCACGGTTCCGATCAGTTGGTCCGCACTATCGTCGTCACCCGCCAAGCGGTCGTCATGATATGAGGCTCGTGTGGACCCGCTAGATTCCCCCGTCTCGATGTTGATGAGTTCCGACGACCTGGTTGTGGCGAAGCCCTCGCACAACCTGGTCGAGGTCTGGGAGTTCATGGTCGCGAACTCGGTCCAACACATCCCCGTCGTCCAGGGCGACGAGCTGGTGGGTCTGCTCAGCAGCTGGGATATCGCGCGCTACGCCCTTGAGCGCGGGAGCTCGGAGCTCGCAAGCATCTTCGCCAGCGAGGCGATGGAGCGGGGCCTGGTAAGGCTCGACCCCAAGGCGACTCTCCGCGAGGCCGCCGACAAGCTGGCGGATGGTGGCTTTCATTCCCTCCCGATCACGGACGACAACAATGAACTCGTTGGCATCCTGACGAGCACGGACGTCATCCGCTACCTGGCGACGGGTCGGCTTCGCGACTAGTAGAGCCGGCTTCTACGCTGCGCAGCTGGACTCTGCGCGCGTTGCGGACGTAGAGCCGCCCGCTCGGGTTAGGGTTGTTGGTAAAAAAGTCAGTTAAATCAGTTATTTGGCGTGTCTGAGATCTAATATGAGCCGTTAGGCGCCCGGACGGCCACTAGCGGATGAAGCCTTGGTCTATGCCCGCCGTCGTGTCGTCACCTCATCCGCCGCATCTGAAGTTGGTCACGGAGCAGTCCGCGGCCGGCGAGCTGTTGCGCGGACTGCGAGTGGGGCGACCGGAGGCGGAGCGGCGCCTGTTTGAGCTGCATCACCGACACGTGGAGAGGATCCTGACGAGGGTGTTGGGAACGGCTTCGAAGCAGGGCGAAGACATCGACGATTTGGTTCAGGAGGTGTTCATCCGTGCGTTCGATCGCGTGGCGCAGCTGCGCGAGGCCGACGCGCTCAAGGCGTGGCTGACGTCGATCGCGGTGTTCGTGGCCCGCGAGACGATCCGCAAACGCAAGCGGCGGAGTTGGCTCACGTTGCTCACGCCGGACCAGCCGCTTGAGCTGGAGGCCCCGAACGCCGATCCGGAGGTCCGCGATGCGATGCGCGCGTTTTACCAAGTGGTTGAGCGCCTCGACGCAGACGAGCGGGTCGCGTTCACCCTGCGGCTCGTGGAGGGCATGGAGCTGAAGGCGATTGCCGACGCCTGCGGCGTTTCGCTCGCCACCGTTAAGCGGCGAGTGAAGACGGCGGAGACGAAATTCGTGAAGCAGGCGAAGCGCCATCCCGCGTTGGCCGATTGGGTGAAGGGGGGCTCACGATGGAATTGAACGATTTGGGCGCGGCGCTGCGCGAGCATCAGGATGACGTGATCGAAACGCGTGAGCGGGCTCCCATCGACTCGAGGCTGGAACGCCTCAGAACGGAGCGACAGCGGCGACGTGCAGAGCCGGCCAACGATGGTTCAACGGCGATGCGACGAATGGTGGTTCCGGCGTTGCTCGGCGCCGCGGCTGCGGCGATCCTGATGTGGTTCGTGACGCCCACACCGGACGCGCTGGTGACGTTTCAGGTCGCGTCCAAGGCGGGCGCGATTGGACAGCGGTATCAGGCGGACGGCGCCGGGCGACGTTTAGACTTTTCAGAAGGCTCATCGGTCGTGCTCCAAACCGGGGCGTCGGCGCGGGTGATCGGACTGACGACGCATGGCGCGCGGGTGCGAGTGGACGCGGGTACAGCGCATACAAAGGTGGTGCATCGCGAATCAACCGAGTGGATCGTCGGTGCGGGCCCGTTTGAAGTGCACGTGACCGGAACGGAGTTCGACACGACGTGGGATGTGGACGCCCAGCGACTGACGGTGACGATGCAGGAGGGGTCCGTGCTGGTCACCGGCGGCTGTCTGACGTCGGGTCAGAGCCTGCGCGCCGGGGAGTCTCAGAGCTTTCAGTGTCCGCGGACCTCGGCGAAGCGCGGCGATGACCGAGTCGACCGAAAGGCCGATGGCGCGGGCAAGTCGGTATCCGCAGCAGCGTCGCTGTCCAACGACGCCGACGCCAACGCGGCGGCTGCCAAGGCAGTGCGCGCGCGAGACTCGGGAGCGAGCGACGCAGGCGTCAAGGACTGGAGGGCGCTCGCGAAGAAGGGCCGCTACAAGCCGGCATATCAAGCGGCGGCTGGACGCGGCATCGACTCGCTGATGGCAACGCTCGGCGGCGGGGATGCGCTGCTGCTGGCGAACACGGTGCGGCTCAGCGGTCATCCCAGTCAGGCGCGTTCGGCGTATCTGACGATTCGCAACCGATTCGGCGGCGGCATCAAGGCGCAGGCAGCATTTTTTCTGGGTCGGATAGCGTTCGATTCGTTCGGCCAGCACGCCGAGGCGCGGCGCTGGTTTCAGACGTATCTCCAGGAGCAACCCGGGGGCTCATGGGCGCAAGAGGCGCACGGACGGGTAATGGAAGCCGAATACAAGTCCGGCGGTAAAGCCGCCGCGCGTGCAGCCGCTGAGCGGTACCTCGCCCGCTATCCGACGGGTGCACACGCCGCGCTCGCCAAGAGCATCGTGGCGCCGTAGCGACGCTGTCGTTCGTCGAAACATCGCTTACACCCCCGCCCACATGTCGTTTCGGAGCTTT
>JAUIKB010000324.1 GCA_030430975.1 Polyangia bacterium | reverse complement strand
ATCTCCGCCGCCTCGCGCAGCAGTGAAGGTCCGCGACGGGCGGGTTATCCACGGGAATGCAGCGGCTGAAGTAGGTCGACGCGGACTGATCGCCGCGCAGGATGTATGCGTCCTGCAGCTTGTGACACCGATCGTCGTGGTCCGGAGCCCGGCGCTGGATGATGCAGCCGGTGAGCAGCAGCGCTGAGCACAACAGATAGTGACGATGGCGTTTCACGGGCGCACGCAACGCTACCATGCGGCGGCTGCATTAGCCTCCGAGCCCCATCGCGACCGGCGCGCCGTCGAGCTCCGCCGGTGTCCACGGCTGCTTTGTTAGCAGTGCTCGTGCGCGCCGCCGCAGATCTTCCTGAGCTGAGTCTGGCCAATTCTGACATCGTTACCGGCGGGTGCATCGTGACAACGTTTCGAGCGCTGAGCGGGCTGCTGGCATCGGTCGGTGTATCTGCACCGGCTGCTGCGGCGGCACGGACTGCGATGGCCGCCCACTTCGAATGCAGCGGCGCGTGTTGAGGCGCGATTTCTAGGGTCGCAAGCCGCGAATGCAGCCGTCCGCGAGTATAGTGAGTTCCCTGGACATGGCAGCGACACACTCGCGATCAGCGCGTCGGGTTTCGAGGCGCTTTCTGGCATTGGTGACCGTCTTGGTGGTCACGACTCATTGTGCACCGGAACGCAACGCAGACGCGCCTGCTGTGCGGTCGCCTGCCGCGGTGCCCGCGACCGTCGACGACGAGTCCCCGCCTTCTTCCCCGCCGGGTCGGACACAGGCGTCTCCACCGTCGACGTGCGATGTCGAATTTCCGCCGATCGATCTCGCCGGTGCGAATATCGCGACCACCGAGGCGAGCGGCATCGCCGAGGTCATCAGCGGTCGCGTCACCGGTCCCGACGGAACGGCACCGCCGCCGGACCGCGGCTATGTGGCGGTCGAGTACCGCGTGCGCCTCGTGCGGGCACTCAACCATCGAGAAGCGCCAAACGAGTTCACGGTGACGCAGACTGCCGAAGCGCCAACCGAGGCCCGCGCGCCCGGGTCTCTGCTCCTGTACAGCGGCTGCGTTGACGATGCCGGCGTCTACGAGCCCGACGTGGCCTACTTCATGTGGTTCGGCGCCGGGTGTCGGGAGCGGCTCGAGAGGTTCGCCACTCGTGCGCTTGGGGCACCGGATCCGGGCGGCGAATCGCCGTGCTCGGACCGCTGAGGCATGGCAAAGAAGAAGCGCGAAACCGATCTCTACCCGCCGATCAAGCGGTTGTTCGAGCGGCAAGGCTACGAGGTCAAAGGCGAGGTCGGCGCGGCGGACGTCGTCGCCGTTCGGGGGAAGGAAGATCCCGTCGTGGTCGAGCTAAAGATGACGTTTTCGCTTTCGCTGTTTCACCAAGCGATCGAGCGTCAGGCGCTGACGGACGCTGTGTACGTCGCCGTGCCGCATCGCGGTGGAGCCAAGTTTCGAAAGTCGCTCAAGCAGAATAACGCGCTATGCCGGCGCCTCGGTCTAGGGCTCATCACGGTACGTCTCAACAGTCGGCGCACAGAGGTTCACGTCGATCCCGCCCCGTATCGTCCGCGAAAATCGAAAGAGAAAAAATCGAGATTGCTCAAAGAATTCGCCCTGCGCGTGGGCGATCCGAATCAGGGCGGGGCGACACGTGTCGGGCTCATGACCGCGTATCGCCAGGACGCTCTGCGCTGCCTGCGGGTGCTCCACGATAACGGACCGACCAAGGCAGCGCACGTGGCCAAGCAGGCGGACGTGGAGCGAGCCCGACGGATCATGGCTGATGATCACTACGGGTGGTTCGAACGAGTCTCGAAGGGTATCTACGCCATCACGCCCAAAGGCGCGCAAGCGGTAAGCGATTTCGCCGGCGAATTGAAGCGGCTGGCCGAAGCCTAGGGACAGACCCGCCGGTATCGCAGCGCGTTGCCGCCCTCGCGCGTGCCGTGCGCGATGTGGACGACGTCGGCGCCATCGACGACTAGGGCCGGGTATTCGCCGACCGTCCCGGTTGTATCGAGAGCCGTGGTGGTGAAGGCTCCGCTCGGGGCTTTTGTGGAATAGCGCAAGTCTAGAGCGGTCGCCGCAGCGTCGTAATGGGCTATGTGGACGCCGCCTGTCGAGTCGACGCCGATCGAGTTGTAAAAGCCAGAGCGCGGCTTGCCGTCGGCCTGCGCCAGTTGCCACGCCCCGCCTGCGGGTGGGCGATAGGCGTAGCGAAGCGTCGATGAAAAGCTGGTGATGTCGCCGTACGCGAGATGCAGACCGCCCTCAGAGTCGATCACGAGCGAATTGTTGCCGGCGCGCCGCGCGGGGTCGATCACGCTGATGTCGAACATGCCGCTCGCCAGCTCACGGGCGTACTTCAGACGTGGCGCCGTCATGTCGGAGTACACGATGTGCAAGCGGTCTTGCGTATCCACGACCAGCGACGCGTTGATCCCGACATCGTCCATCGTGTCGACCGGCTTGGTGGAAAACGTTCCAGCCGCGGGCTTAGACGTGAGCATCAGGTCGTCAGTACCGTTATGGTAATGAGCGATATGCACACCCAACGTGCTATCCACGGCGATGGAACTGTGCAGTCCGTGATCTGTGGTGGGGCTCGCGTCGCTCACGGTGAAGCCCGAGTCCGTCGCGGACTTGTATGCGTATTTGAGCCCGCCAACGGTTAGTACGGCGTAGCTCACATGGACGCCGTCGTTGGCGTCGATGGCGATCGACGGATACCACCCGACGTCAGTGGCGGAATCCACGTTGCCGGTCGTCCAGGTCCCGCCGGCGGCGCGGTATGCGTAGCCGAGACCTCCGCCAACAACCCAGTACGCGACGTGCAGCCCGCCCTTGCTATCCATCGCCATCGCGGACGCCGCCGTGCCGCGGGCTGCGTCCACCGTGGCCGGAGTCGCGGCGCACGAGCAGGCGCCTGAGCTACATCCGTGGGTGCAGGTCACGGACGTCTCGGCGTAGCTGCAGCTTCCGGAGCTGCACGTGCCAGTAGCGGCAAACCGCGTCAGCGTGCCGGTGTCCGCACAGACGTCCGGGTCCGGCGTATTGCACTGCACACCGGCGCACGGGTCGGAGCCGCCGGAACCACCCGCGCCAGCGGAGCCACCGCTACCCGCGGAACCGCCACCGCTGCCGGCCGAGCCGCCAGCGCCGCCGCCGCCGCTGGCGCTCCCGCCGCCCGTTCCGGCCGTCCCACCCGCCGAACTGCCGCCGGTTGAACTGCCACCGCTGGCGCTCCCGCCCGTCGAGCTTCCGCCGCTGCTGCCCGCCGCACTGCCGCCGGTCGAGCTCGCGCCAGCGCCGGCCGATCCCCCCGCTCCGGATCCGCCGGTCCCGGTTTCGTCATCCCCGCACGCGATGCCGAACAGGCCTGCCGCCATAGGAATCGCCCAATACCCGATACGCCGTCCGATCCGCTCGATCATGGCCTCAGCCTACTGCAGCCGGTCCGCCGAAGCTTGAGCGGCAGCTGATCGCTCGCTGATCGAACTCTACTATTTCTTCTTGGGCGCCTTGTTAAGAGGCGGACAACAGTGAAGATCGTCAACTGGCGCCGGGTCGACGGGCCAACAGCGTTTGAAGAACGTGGACCGGGATTGGTCGCCGCGCAGGATGTAGGCTTTGGCCGGCTCTTCGCACTGGTCGTCGTGGTCGCGCGCCCGTCGCTGCACGATGCAGCCCGGCACGACCAACAAGATGACTAGGCACGACCATCGGCGGTGACTCATCTCCCTCGATCGCAGCCTGGCGCGTGCGGTCGTCGGCGTCGAGCGTGAATCCGCTGTCAGCGTTGACCCTTCTGCTGCTTCCGCAGCTTTTCGGCGCTCGTGCACGCAGCTTCGTTGCCCACGTCGGTGCACGTCTTCTCGTACAATCGGATCGCACCAGGGATGTCGCCGCGCATGCGGGCGATGCCGGCGCGCGCCATGGGCCCCCACACACCGGCGTCGGGGATCGAACGCAGAGCCTGTTCCGCCTCGTCGAGGCGTCGCAGCGCTGTGAGCGCCTGCACCTTGGCCAGGGTGCACTGGGTGTCGCCCGGCTGCGTTTGCAAGCAGCGGTCCGCCAGTTTGAGGCCTTCGGTGAACTTCCCGTCGCGCATGTGAGCCCAGCGCTGATACTTGGCGCAATTTGTGTTGGAGGCGCGCGCGGCTAGACAGCGTTTTGCGGTCGCGCGCGCGGCCGAGTAGTTCTCGCTGTCGAGCTCGTAGGCCGTGAGCTTTTCCAGAACGGTTTCGTTTGTGGGATCGAGTTTGGCAGCGCTTCTGAGCAGTTCTCCGCGGCGCGCCACGTCGGATCGCGCTTCGAACTCGAGGCGGTTGGCCTCCAGCCGCTGCTTTAGCTTTGAGGGATCCTTTGCGATCGGCGCTGCACTGACGGCCGCTGCCGGTTCGTCGGGCGTGGCGCCCAGATCGGTGCGGGGGCGCGTTGCCGGTTCCGATGGGTTCACCGACGGTTGCGCGGGCGAGCCAGCGTTGACATCGTCGCCCCGTTCCACGGCGACCGATGCGCCCAGCGCTGCGACCACCGCAACCACCGCAGCAGCGATCCACCGAGTCCTCTTCACGATTCGGACTCGGCACGCTGGGTTGCCAGCACGCGCTGCAAACTCACGTTGAGCTGACTCTGTAAGAGCGCGAACCAGCGCTTCAGTTCGTCCGGGGTCAAACCGAGCCGATCGGCTAGTTCCGCTGCAGTATCGCTGAACAGCTGCTCGCGAATGCGCGCCATCCAGCGCGTGGCGGTCGCTCGGTGCACTCCGTAAACGGCCGCGGCATCACCGATCGTCATTTCGCCAAAGTAATGGAGCCGCAGGAAGTTCCGGTCGCGCGGAGTCAGTCGCTTCACGGCTACGCCGAACGCTTCACGGAACTGCGCGCGGCCGCCAGCCTTGATTAGCTCAAGCTCGGGACTGAGTGCGGCTTCCGGCAGCTGCGCTAGCTCGTCGCCGAGCGGAACTGCCCGCGCGTCCTTACGCTGATCGCTGATGGCGATGCGCAGCGCCATGACTCGAACCAGCCCGCCGAGCCGTCCGCGTCCGGCGTAGCTGGCGATTTTCGGTCCGGAACCTTCGTCGACCAGCAGCTTTTCACGGACCCGTTGGGCGATGTCTTCGATGTGCGCCGCCGACAGGTTCATCGACGCCACCGCGTGGGTCACGACGTGCATGTAAGCGCGATCGAACTCGGCGACGGCCGCGGGGTCTCCGGCTGTCAGGCGTTCCGCGAGAACGACCTCAGCCTCTGCATCGAGCGTCGTCTCCATGTCGCGTTCCCGGTTCCGTACGATATCGCGACCCGCCGGATGCTTCACTAAAAGTGTGCTTAGCTGCAGCATGCAGCCGGCCGAGTGTCTCGATGACCTGACGCTGGACGCGCTCGTCGAGGGGCAGCTCGCCGATGCCGCGCTTCAGGAAGCGGACGCGCACATCGATTCGTGCGGGACCTGTCGCGAACTGGTCATCGCTCTAGCGCGCGCGACGGGTGGCGCGTCGACGCTCGATGCCGGCGCCGCCATCGGGCGCTACCGAGTGAAGGGACTGCTCGGACGCGGCGGGTTCGGCGTCGTGTACCTGGCGTTCGACGCGCAGCTGGATCGAGACGTTGCGATCAAGGTGCTGCCGGCCGATGCCAGCGACGACACCGTGCGCGAGGCGCGCTCCATGGCCAAGCTTCAGCACCCGAACGTCGTGACGGTGCACGAGGTCATCGAGCTGCCGGACGGCGACGTCGCGATCGTGATGGAATACGTACGCGGCGCGACGTTACGCGATGCCATGCAAACCGCGCCCCGTGACAAGCTCGACGAGCTGTTCGAACAGGCGGCGCGGGGTCTGGCCGCGGCACACGACGCCGGGCTTGTGCATCGAGATTTCAAGCCTGAAAACATCCTGGTCGGAACCGACGACCGCGCCCGTGTCGCCGACTTCGGACTCGCCGGCAGGCTGGCCAGCGGCGTGGCAAGCGACGCGGAGTCGGGCGCGGATGTCGATCTCAACGCTTCGATCGCACGCGGCGGCGCGTTGATCGGCACGCCCGCCTACATGGCGCCGGAACAGCTCCGCGGGGACGGCGCCGATGCGCGCAGCGACCAGTACGCGTGGTGCGTGGCGTACTGGGAGGCACTCACAGGAACGCGTCCGTCCGCTCATTGCGCCACAGTGCCGGAGCTATTGAAGTCGACTGAGACCGGCCCGCCGGCGGTGCCTGGCGACGTCGGGCACGTCGACACCCGCGTCCTGCGAACGCTCCAGGTCGGCCTGGCTGCGGACCCGAACGACCGGCACTCCAGCATGAGCGCACTGCTCACGGCGCTGCGCGACGGCCGCGAGATGAAGCGTTCGCGCGGCTGGATCTTCGGCCTGGGCGCCGCAGCCGCGGTCGCGGCGGCGATCGGCATCGCCGCGACGAATTCGGCAGATCCTGCGTCGACCCGGGCGGAGCCGCTCGTCGGGCAGACACCCAAGAACATGACGCACCCCGCGCCGTCCAGCGCACCGCTTCAAACCACGCCCGCGGAGAAGCTACTCGAACAGGGGGATCTGCTCGGCGCCGAAAAGTCCGGCCTCGCGCGGCTGAACACGGTGCAGGCGAGCGGTGACGTGCGGGCGACAGCTCAGGCATGGCTGGTCTTGGCGCGCGTCGCCACCGCGCGTGGTCGCCTCAGCGAAGCCGATCAGCGCTGCGACCACGTTACCGCTCATCTCAAGCGTCACCCGGAGCCGACGTTGCGCCAGCGCCAACTGCAT
>JAUIKB010000323.1 GCA_030430975.1 Polyangia bacterium | reverse complement strand
TCTGGGCATGCATCGTCCATATCCAGAATGCCGTCCTCGTCGTTGTCTGGATCCGGGCAGCCGTCCTCGTCCTCGAAGCCATCCTTGTCTTCGGGCTTGTCATCGCATTGGTCCGGCGTGTCCAAGACTCCGTCGCCGTCATTGTCGAGCTCCGGGCAGCCGTCCTCGTCCTCGAATCCGTCCTTGTCCTCCGGATCGTTGGGACACTGGTCCACGCTATCCTTGATGCCATCCTGGTCCTTGTCGCCGTCGACCGCTTCCTTCAGCTCGTCGCGCGGTTGACGGAACACGCCGTGCACGCCGACGAACAGGATGTTGGCGTCGTTGGGACGCACCGCATCGTCCGGTTGGAAGATGTGCATCCAGCTGACGGCCGGCCCGAACCCCAGCGCACCCCCGCTCATGGCAAAGTCATATCCAATGTGCGCATCGATCGCCTGCTTCGTTTCCCCACCCGTCACACTGACGCCTGCAGAGCCCGCGAGCCAGGGACCGGAACTGTCGTCGTTATCCTCCGAGCGAAGGGGATAGAGCCGGAGCCCGAGGCCGATGCCGTTGGACACGCCCGTGCCCAGCGGCTTGAGACTCGGATCGTCCGGTGCGTCGCCGGCACCGAGCACCACGCTCGACACCGATAGATGCGCGCCCGCGGACGCGTTGATGGGCAGCTCGGCGGCCCCGAACACGGCCCCGCCAAAGGTGAATTCCTTCTGCTGGTGCCCGCCAACGGCGTGGCCGAGACCGGCACCGATATGCCAGCGCACAGGCTCGGCCGCTGCTTCGCGCGGCAGCATCGTCGCCGCAAAACCCGCCGAAATCAGCCCAAGCCGGCACGCATACCCTATTCGAATCATACGGCCAGGCGATCGGTGTCGGCGAGATCCCGGACACGCTCGACCGCCCCTCACGGCAAAATTAAGCATCCGATCAGGGTATCATCGACGGCATCCGACGGGGAAACTTGCTGCCAGCCGGTGTGCTCCCAGATCGATGAGGCCACAAACACTGAACATCCGTTGCGCATTTCCCAGCCTGGGACATATGGTCATTTTCTATTATTTCTTCAAGGCAAATATACACCCTTCACGGCTCGCCCCCTAACTTCGGTCAGGAACCTTAGCGTCGCTCGATACCTCCGACTCGCTCGATACCTTCGACTCGATCTGACGCAAGCGCTCTGCCAGAGCCTCGGCGCGCACACGCTCCTGTTCCGCACGAGCGCGCTCCTGTTCCGCACGAGCGCGTTCCTGTTCCGCACGAGCGCGTGCCTCTTCCGCTTCCGTGAGCCAGCGGCCGGAACCGTCGCGCTCATCGGCGATAGCGAGCGCATTGCCGTCCGGCACCAGCCAGGCCCCGAGGACCTCGGAGTAGGCGGGCTCGTCTCCAAACGCGACGCGGGCGAAACTATCATCAGCCTGACGGCGCCACAGGTGCAAGAGCTTGGGTCCGCCCATCGTCCGCGGGCCATAGCCGTTTGGATCGTAAACGACGAGTTCGCGCACGCCGGTGTAACTGTGGCCTTCTTGCTCGCGGCCATAGTCCTTATGGGGATGGTTCCGGCTAACGATTTCGAACGAGATCGTCGGAGCCACCGCGCCTGACTCCCATAGCCGCATGGTCGTGCGCTGATGGAGGTCGGCTGGAGCGTTCGGCAACACGCAGACATCCGGGGACACCCCGAATCGGGGTCGCTTTGGATTCCACCGAATCGGGGTGTCGCTGGCGATATGCGTGTCCGGTTGATCGGCGTAATGCGCTCTTAGTACGTTGACCAAGTACCGCACGGCATCGCCGTGTGAGAAAGACTGGCCCACTTTGACCTCGTCGGGGATATCCCAATCGCCATCGTTTGCGTCGACGGTGTACGCGAGGCGCACTTGCGAAGCGGCAGAGGTCATCTGGGGTAGGTTAATCGTCATGGCGCATCCACGCCAGCCGACTAGAGCGGCTGGCGTGGATCAGACGTGCACGGCGCGTGCCGTGCGAATTCCTCGAACAAAGGACCCGATCAGGGTGGCGATGGCGGACCAGGTGGCGGCCAGCGACCGGCGCGCCGGCGGAGGTGGCGGCAGCGCGGACGTTACCGCGCGGTTTCAAGCCGCCCCAGCTCGGCATTACCGCGCGGTCGGTTGAGGTCCGGTGAACTGGTTTCCGCGTCCCCGCAGTTCAGTCCTTTTTGGGGCCTTCGTCGTAACCGCGGGGGCGGTACTTCTTTTCGACTCCGCCGTGTTTTTCACCGTTGTAAACGATATCGCGCGCTAGATACGCCAGCCACGTGCCGGGGTGTTCGGCTGACATGTTGAGCAGCTCGGTTTCTACTTTGGGAATGTAGCCCTCGTCCCATAGGCACTGCAGCCCGAGGGCGAGCAGGTTGGAGTCGTTCTTCGCCAGGACGAAGCCGCGTTTGTAGTGCTTCCAGGCTTCGGGCGCGCGTTTGAGCCGACACAGGGTGTCGCCGACGTAGACGTGCCCCATCGGCCACTTGGGGGCGAGCTTCACAGCGACTAGGTTTTCTTCGAGACGCTCTTCGAGATGCCCGCGCGCTCCCAACATCACGCTGTAGTTGAGGTGCGCTTTGGCGCTGTTCGGAGAACTGCGGGCCGTCGCTCGCCAGAAGAACAGGTCGTCGGTGTAGTCGATGGCGTGCATCCGGACGCGCGCGGAATGGAACGCAAAGAACGCAACCACGGTGCCGGTCGCGAGACGCGCCGCCGCCTGCCTCGACCATTGTCGTTCGAGAAGCCAGTTCGCCGCCACGGCGACGGCGAGGGACAAACCGATGACTGGCACGTACCAAAACCGTTCGGCGCGCACCGTCGGAAGCAGGACGGGAATATTCGAATGGGGGAAATACGCGACCGGAACCCACACGAACGCCGTCGCCAGCAGCGCTCGGCGACGTAACGTTTGGGACCACACCGGACTGGAGGGATCGTCAGCGACACCGGCGGCCTTGCGTTCCCGCCGCTCTTTGACCCAGTTGTGTGCCCATAAAAGAACGCCCACCACCGGAACGATGAACAGCAGAATCGCTCCCACGACCGAGCCGACAAACACCACCTTGTCGGGCGCGGGTTCCTGGGACATCGAGTAGTCGCCGCTCAGCGACCAGGGGAAGATCGCTTGACCGAACCCGCGAGCGTAGATGTCGAGCGCGCCGGCAACCCGTTGCGGAAATTCCGCGTTAATAAGCGGATTGTTGACCGGATCTTGCGGAAGTTTGGGCTGGGCGAACCACGCCATGAAGGCATGCATCGCGCGCCTGAGCAGCGGCTCGGTTTCCGGCAGCGGCGTCGTAACCGACGCGGGAAGCGTTACCGGGAACCAGCGTTTGCGCAGCGTCGTGTACAGCACCAGGGCGCCAACTGCAGCTGCCGTGCTCAGCACCGCGCGGCTGATGCGCAGCGGGCGGCGTGGATGTAGGCTGCTCGACAACGTCAGTGACGCCCACAGGACGAGCGGCAGCGTTACG
The DNA here is from genome assembly GCA_030430975.1 of Polyangia bacterium. Lineage (GTDB taxonomy): Bacteria > Myxococcota_A > Polyangia > Polyangiales > Polyangiaceae > JAUIKB01. The sequence goes on along the minus strand of JAUIKB010000323.1, from coordinate 3,294 downwards.
AGTGCGCTCTCTTTTGAGAACAGGCCAAACGTGGTCGCCGCAAATACGCCGAGCGGCATGACGTAGATCGGAAGTCGGAGCGCCAACACCGCTAGGATCACGCCCATGCCCCCGAGCACGTCGGCGATGCCGACCACCCCGGTCACCGCTTCCGTCAACACCCCGCAGCAGACAAACGCCAAACCCGCGAGCCACGCCGTGCGCTTGCGCCGCGTAACACAATAGACGAGCTGGACGATCAGCGCACCATTGACCGCATGCAGCACGACGTTGGCCCAATGATGCAGCCAGGGGCGCGTGCTGAGTTTCCACAGCGCGCGCCACAACAGGTTGGGAATCGGTCGGTAGGAGCCGATGCTGCGGGTATGGGGCAGACCCCAGAAGTCGCGTTTGAAGGCGTCCAGGTACGCCATGCCATTGCCGTTGACGTACGGGTTGGCGAGCAGCGCTTCTTGCTCGTCGAAGATGTAATTGCTGAGCGGGCTGCGCACGAAGATGATCGCGGCCAAGATGAGTAGCGGCGTGAACGCGACCCAGAATCGCGGCCGCTGAGCCGTAAAGTAGCGATTCGCCCAACTCATGAGCCGGACGCGCACGCTGGATTTTCTTGTCGGAGCCGGTTCGGTCAACGTTTGCGGAACGTGGTGGGGTCGATGTCGAAGCGCTTAAGGGCTTCATACAGCGCGGGCCGGCGCATACTCAAGTCGCGTGACACCTGGGAGACGTTGCCCTCACGCAGCCGCAACGCGGTCGTTAGCTGCGTGCGCAGCTCGACGTCCGGATCGGCGGCCGGCGGCGGCGCGGACTGAGCCTGTGCCATGCCGGACGGCAGGTGCTCGGGCAGGATGTGGTCAGCCTTCGCCGCCTGCGCCGTGGTGGCGGCCGCGAGGACCACGTGGCGGAGTTCGCGTACGTTGCCGGGCCAGCGCCAGTTGAGCAGTCGCTCCATGGCGTCGGCGCTGAACGCCGTCGGCGCGTCTGGAAGAGCCGAAGATTCGGCGGTGAAGTACTGGGCCAGTAACGGGACGTCTTCGATGCGTTCGAGCACCGGCGGCATGGTGATGCGATGAGCGACAATGCGGTGGAATAGATCGGCGCGAAACGTCCCAGCATCGACCATCTCGGCCAGGTTGCGGTTGGTGGCCGCCACCACGCGCACGTCGACGATGTCCGTGCGGTCCTCACCGACCGGCCGCACTTCACCGGACTCGAGCACGCGCAACAGTTTAGCCTGGGCGTAGCTCGGCAGGTCGCCGATCTCGTCGAGCAGCAGGGTCCCGCCGGCGGCGGTGCGGAACATGCCATCGCGGGCCTTGTCCGAGCCCGAGAACGCCCCTTTGACGTGCCCGAACAGTTCACTTTCGACGAGCTCGGCGGGAATCGCCGCGCAGTTGAGCGTAATGAACCGACCACTCCGGCCGCTCGCGAGGTGAATCGCCTCGGCAGCGCACTCCTTGCCCGTGCCGGTCTCGCCATCCACGAGCACCGGACTCTTCCCCTGAGCGAGCTGAGCGATAGCTCGACGAATGTCGTTCAGCGCCGGTCCACCGACCAGTGGTCCGGCCAGAGAGCGGGGCGGGTAGTCGCGGTAAGCAGCGGCGTCCGCCACCACGCGGAACAGCGTTTTTCCCACGCGTATTGTGGAGTTGACCGGAGCCGTGACCGCGCCCTCAATGCGGTTTCCATCCACGTGCGTGCCATTACGGCTCCCCAAGTCCTGCACGACCACGGACCCTGACCCCGGCCGAACGGCGGCGTGCTCCCGCGACACGTTGCCGTCAGGCAGCGTGAGCTGAGCGGTCTCCGCGCGACCGATCGTGAGCTCGCCGGTGACGGCGACTGCGGGCGGAGGGGAACCGTCTTCAAAGAAGACTCCTACCAAACCCGTGACCACCTTGCGTTCAGCCGGTCCTACCGGCTGATTGATAGTCATCGTGGCTTCTGCGTCCCAGCCAGCCATGTGCGCGGACATGTTAGCCGGCCTTGTACGGGTTCTGTACGAACAGTGTTCGAGCAGGTGTATGCATGCTAAGTACCCGTAAGGATTCAGGTTTGTTCACAATGTAGTGTTCTGTAGGCTCATGTCCTACATGCCCCTACTTCTACCTGCACTGTACTCCACCGGGGGCCAGAGTGTGCGATTACGGGCACTTAGCCTGTGCCGGCCGTCCGCGGCCGGAAGTTGGCATCGGGGTTGCAGCAGTCACCGTACGGCGTGTACATCCGCCGCTCTCTCTCACTCGATACTTTCAACTGACCCACGGGGACTGATTCCAATGCGACCTCTTCTTGTTTCTGCCAAAGCTCTCTGCGCCGCCGCCGCGCTCGTTGTTGTTGCCTGCTCCGCCGGAGGCGGAGACGAAGGCACCACGCCCAGCGGCGAGACCGGTAAGCCGGAAACCGACGGCAAGATTGTCGGCGGAAAGGCTGACGCCTGGAACTACACCAACAACCCGGATCGCTTTCAGCTGGATCTGAAGTTCAAGTTGGACGAGCTGCCGATGGAGGGCGCAGCCGAGAAGATCTCGTGGACCGATACGTACTGGCCCACCTACAAGGACTCGACCAACCAGCGCTGGCAGGGCGTGGACAAAATGTCCCCGATGGAGAAGTACGACATGGCGTTCAACGGTTGGACGCCGCCGGCCAACTTCATGGATCTCAAGCCCTACAACCCGAACAACTGCGCGGCTGGTTTCGATAAGGAATACTACGAGTCACTAGGACCGGCAGCGAAGTATCAGAGCACGTACAAAGGCAACAAGAAGCGCCGCGACCTGGCTGAGCAGGGTGACTGCGACAGCGAGAAGCACGGCAAGGCCGTCGAGACGTGGTGGGGTCTGTGTCACGCCTGGGTGCCGGCCGCGATCCTTGAGAAGGAGCCACAGCGCGCGGTCACCTACAAGGGCGTGACCTTCGAGGTCGGCGACATCAAGGCACTGCTCATCTCGATGTACGACAAGAGCTCCGCGCTGATGCTCGGTGGTCGCTGCAATGAGAAAGAAGCTGAGCGTGACGAAAGCGGTCGCCTCAAGGACGACAAGTGCCGCGACACAAACGCCGGCGCGTTCCACGTGATCGCCACCAACATGCTCGGCATCATGAAGCGAGCCTTCGCTGAAGACCGCACGTATGACTACGAGGTCTGGAACCAGCCGATCAGCAGCTACACGATCAACGAGCAGAAGGAAGTCACGGCTGCCGAGGCGATGGAAGTACTCGGCGAGACCGGCGACACGTACACGTACAACACGGACGCGACGCGGTTCGCCAAGGTGAACATGACGCTGCGCT
>JAUIKB010000322.1 GCA_030430975.1 Polyangia bacterium | reverse complement strand
GTGTCGTCGCCAGGACGTAGGCGAACAGCGAGCCGCCGAGATAAGGGCGGAGCAGGCTTCGGCGAGCGTCGACGTGCGCGCGCTCGACTTGGGCAGCCTCGCCTCGGTGCGCAGCTTCGCCGCGGACTTGCTCAAGGAGCACGATACGCTGCACGGACTCATCAACAACGCCGGCGTCATGAATACGCCAGACAAGAAGACCGCGGACGGGTTCGAGATGCAGATCGGCGTCAACCACCTCGGTCACTTTCTGCTCACCGACCTACTGCTCGACGCGCTCAAAAAAGGTGCGCCGTCGCGCATCGTGAACGTGTCGAGCTGCTATCACGATCAGGCCCAGGGTCGCGATGGCCGTATCGAGCTGGACGATCTGAATTTTGAGAAGCGCAAATACGACGGTTGGGAAGCGTACGCGCAGTCCAAGCTCGCCAACGTTCTGCATGCCAAGGGTCTTGCGAAGCGTCTCGAAGGCAGCGGCGTGACAGCTGTCAGTGTGCACCCCGGCTGGGTGCGCACGGAGCTTGCGCAGCACACGATGCCACTGTTCGTACAGAACTACATGATGCGACCGGTGTTCAAGCTGATGGGCATGATCGAGCCGTGGGAGGGCGCTCAGTCATCGCTGTACGCGATGTTGGGCGACGACGTCCCCGAGCACTCCGGTGAGTTCTACAGTCAGCTGGGCACGTACCGTGACAAGTCGTGCAACGCGGGTGGCTGGCCGATGAAGAGCCCGAACCCAGAGGCGCACGACAAGGTTATGGCCGACAAGTTGTGGGCAAAGAGCGAGGCGCTGGTCGGCATCGCTTAGGTTTTTCTTTGGGTTATTTTTCGGGTCGTGGACATCCGGACACCGCCCACCCCATGCAATAGCGAGCGTTCAGCTCGACGAGCGGGTTGAAGCGTTCCGATCCGTCGTGACGGTATCGAAACGCGTCGATGCCAAACGGTCCGAAATACCCGGCGTTCGACAGCGCATCCCCCGCGCGCAGTGCCGACCGGCGCAGCGCCGAACGCTCCGACTCGGTCAGCCGTGCGTCCGGTGACTCGAGCTCCAGCGTCGAGCCTTGCCAGTTGGCGTGTGCGTCGCAGATCTGCACGGTGGGGTTGCCCAACGCGACGCCGCCGTCCCTCGCGACGAAGCCGTGTTGCGCGTAGTCGTGCACGCGCTCGACGAGCGGTTCGACGGCGACGCCGAAACCATCACGCAGGCCGTTGTCGCACCAGCGTTGCTCCAGGTCACTGAGCGCCCCTTCGCCGCGGCGATGACCGCGTCCGGCGAAACTCAAACCGCGCTTGAGCACCCACGGACCGTCGATCGCGCCGACCGCCGCCCGCACTTCGTCGAGCGTCCGGGCGTACCGGCTGCTCAGCGGACCCGGGTCGATCGAGATTGCGAATGCGCGATCGTTCACGCGCCGCAGCACGTCGAGAGGCGGAGCGTCGGGCACTCGCGCGCCCGCGCGTTTCAGTATCGCCAGCGCACGGGGCGTCGCGCACCACGCGTCGCCTGGCATGCCGGCGGCGCTCTCCGGCGGCGCCTCGTCCAAGCCCAACACCACGTCGTTTGGTCCGACCAAACCGCAGCGATCGGCGGCCGCTCGCAGCTGCTGGGCCATCGCCGCACCTCGCGTGTAGCCGCGCGGCTGAAGCAGTTCGTGCTCGACGTCGAGATTCAGTACCCAGGCCCGCGGCTGGGGTTCGGTCATGAATCCGGGACCCAGGTCGTCAGCGCGTCGATGAACTGTCCCGACAGGCCCGCGCGCAGCCGCGCGTCGCGTTGAATCGGACGGCCGCGCATCAGTTTCGGCGACAGCGGCGGCGGGAGCGCTGCTTGCCAGCTCTCGAACGTCAACGGCGCGCCGCTGAACACGGCGAACCAGTGCGCGGCGAACGCGACGTGCGGGATCTCCTCGTCGCCGATGCGCTCCTGAAGTGCCGCGCCCGCCTCGTCTCCGACTTCGCGAAACCGAGCCGCGAAGCGCCGGGTGTGGTCGAGATTCCCGCCTTCGAAACCGAGACCCATCAGCGCGACGAACTGCACGGGTGGCGTATCGGGCGGTAGCTTGCGCCAGAACCAGTCGTTGACCGGAAAGTCGCCGTATCGATACCCGAGGCGCTTCAGGTGCGCCGAGTACATCGCCATGTGGCGGATCTCGTCGCTGCAGATGCCCATCAACCCTTTACGAAACGCCGACGGCGTATCCGGATAGGCGAGCACCGCGCGGCACATCAGCTCCGCGGCCTGCAGCTCGTGGTGGAGAAACGTGTGCAGGAGCTGCGCCCGACACTCGGGACTCCGCATGGCTTGGAGCCTGGGCGTGCGGTGCCCACGGCTGTCGAGCTGGAGCTCCGGTGGTCGCCCCGGCGCGGTGATGTGGATCGCGGCACGCTGTGAGGAATCGGACCACAGTTTAGGTGTCCCGGGGGGGTGGAGCTTTTGCTCCAAGTCGGTCCCGCAGACGTAATCGTATGCCCATGCCTCGACGGTTCCGCTGGCGGGAAAAGCCATACGGTTGTGCTGATAGCACGTCCGATCGACCCTGTCCGTACCGTCCAAACCGGATGGCACGGGGGTTGCTTAGCGGGTTGTATGCCTTACCGTCGCCTGACCCAGATGCTCATCCTTGCCGGTGTGCTGACCGCTCCCGTCGCCGCCCACGCCCTCGAAGTGACCAGACCGGCCGAACCGCCAGTCTCGTCGTCGCCCGATAGTTCTCGCACAGAAAAAAAAGAGGACAAGGGCGGCACGACTGGACGCCACTTCCGCAAGGGATGGTACGGCTGGCAAATCTTGATCGCGGATGGGGCGGCGGTGGGTTTGCTATTGGCGTCGGATATCGACGCGTCCGGCGACGATCGGCAGGTCGACGCCGCGGCGATCGGCGCCATCGGGATCTACGGGGTAGCCAGTCCGACGATCCACTTCGCTCACGGCGAGGTGCTCAACGGGCTGGCGAGCCTGCTCGTCCGGGGTGCCGGTCTCGGATTGACGACGGCGTTGGTCCTCGGGTCTTCGAACGGCAAGGCCGACGGAGGCCACTCGCCGGGCGAACTGAGCGACTTCGCGCCGCTGTTCGCGCCGCTGCCGATCCTGGGTGCGATCGCGCTCGACATCGGGTTGCTCGCCCGGGAGCGCCCGGCTGTTGAGAACCCCGTCGAGCGTCCCAAGCGTCCGACGACCGAACCGGTACTGCCGACCGTGGTGGGCGCGTCGGTCGTGCCGGTTCCCGGCGGCGGCGCGATGCACCTTTCGGGTACGTTCTAGCCGGCGTTCGCCGTCACGGTTCGAGCGTCACGGTGCGTGCGGCGCCGGCGCCGAGTTCGAACAGCACGACGCCCGCATCGTACGTGCCGATCACCGCCGTCTCGCCGACGACCGCTAAGCCCTGAACGTAGACGAAGTCCGGCCAGCTCGGCGTCAGGCGGGTCCAGCCACCGCCGGCAGCGCGACGCACGACGCCCAGCGAACCGGTCAGCACGAGCGGCCGGTTCTGGGCATCGAACGCGATGGCGTCGAACGCCGTGCCGTCGAGGTTCCAGTCGCCGCCCCGAGCAGCCGGCCGCTTGCCGACGGCTTTCTTCGATGACGCGATCAGTTCGAATCCGTTTGCGCCGAGCCGATGCAGCATCCCCTCGTAAAGGCCGAGATGGGACAGCCCGCGCACGACCCAGAGCCGGCCCTTCCGATCGAGCGTCAGGTCGCGGATCGGCAGATCCAGTTCGGTTGTCGTCCCCGTCGGCGGCTCCGGACGCCACGTGTGTTTTGCCAAGTCGAGTGACAGCAGCTCACCGCCCCACTCACCGCTGTCGGTGCCGACGTACAGGCGTCCAGCGTGCAGCACCGCGTGCTTGGGCCAACCGGGACGCTTGCTTGGCCGTTGGGGAACGTCGACGCTCGTCCAGCCGGCCTTGCTGAATCGATGCAGCCGTTTTCCGTTGAGGATGACGATCGCGGCGTCGTTCACGGCGACCACCACCGGCTGCTTTTCCACGATCGACAGGTCGGCGGGTGTCGACAGCGCATGCCACGTGCCAGCCCGATGTTCGAACAGCACGGGCTTGGCTGACTTGCCTCTGGTCAGGGCGACGAGTCGATCGCCCGTGGCTGCAATCGCTGAGGGTTCCGCGCCGGCCGGCAGCTTGATCGGGTCGACCCGTCCGGAGCCGACATCCAGCAGGTTGGGCTGAGCGGTTCGCACGACGACGCGTTTTCCGGTGGGCAGCAGCCCAGTCGAGACCGCCTGCCCGCGACGAAACATCGACTTCGTAATCGCGTCGCGCGCCGGAGCCGGCGGCTGAGACCGCTTACTACAGCCGGCAAGCACGGCGAGGACCAGGCTTCCGTGCGCCAGGATGCGAACAGGATTCACAGGCAACGCAGCGAGCGTAGCACCGGATCGTCGACGCCGAACTCAGTGCGTGCGGGTGCCCAAGCGGTTGTCACTTGCCGGCGCGCGTCGGGGCCCGCAGCTCGTAGCAGCGCGCTCGTCGGGGCCGGCACGATCGGAACCGCCGGGGCAATTCGAAATGTTAAGCAGCTCCAATATTCGGTGAATAGCCACTCGTGAGCGGCGCTCGGGCCCGGCTTTGCCCGTCGTCAGATCGTGGAGTTCGTCTGGCGCGGCCGTGTCCATGGCGCGGCTAGTAGCAGACGCTGTAGGAAGTCAGTGCCGTGCAGGTTTGCGTAGGTCCCTCGCATTCGGAGCTGGTGTCGCACTCGCGCAGGCAAACCGACACACCGACGCTGACCTCAACGCATGCGGCGGCACACAGCCCGTTTGCGATATCGCCGTTGCTCGTCCCCGCTGGACAACCGCAGTCGTCGTGGGTGAGGCATTCGCGCGTGCACACATCGGCGCCAGCGCAGTAGCCGGTGGGGATAGATAGGCACGGCGTGTCGCTCGTGCAAAAGTCGCCGACCACGCCGGTGTACGAGCCGCTACCGCCCGACCCAGCGCTTCCGCTCGAGCCGCCCGCTCCTGCCGTGCCGCCCGAGCCCGCGGTGCCGCCCGCGGAACTGCCACCGGACGAACTGCCACCTAAGCCGCCCGCGGCACCCGAGCTGCTGCCACCCGAGGCGCTGCCGCCCATGGCGCCGGTACCCCCGCTGCCGCTCATGCCGGCCACGCCGCCGGTCGCGGCGCTTCCACCGGCCGCCGCGGTTCCGCCACCGCCGCCTGCGGCAGCGGTGCCCCCGATGCCGCCAGTCGCACCAGCGCCTGCGGTGGCTCCCATTCCTGCCATGCCCCCGACCGAGGTCCCCGCCGTGCCGCCCACAGCAGACCCAGCGGTGCCGGCCGTGCCCGCCGTGCCCGCCGTGCCCGCCGTGCCGGCAGTGCCGCCAAAGCCGCCAGGGCCGGTACCACCGTCCAGTTCGGACGCGTTTGCGCATGCGCCAACTGCGAGCAACGTGAAAGCGAGTGCAACTCGGTGAAAGCTCATCCAAACACAATAGCAGGCTCACGGCGTCTGAGCGCGGGCGTTGCTATCTGTGCATGCGTTCACCTGACCGCCTACCGATCCGGATGACGGGCCGGTGTCGAGCGCAACTCCGAGCCATCCCGACTCGCGTTTGCAGGTGGTGAAGTACACTGTCGAAATGTCGATTCGTAGACGCGTCCTGTTCGCCGTGACGGCGGGGGTCGCGTCGCTGGCCGGAGCGATCTCCTGCGGCGACGAGCCGCCAGGCGACATCGGCTATTCGTCGGATGCCTCGACCCGGCCCGACGTGGCACGTGACGGTGGTCGTGATGCGCCCGGGTCGGTAGATGCCCGCGGCGACGCGTGGCCCGGCGACGCGTCGCCGGATCGCTCGGTCGACGCAGCACCCGACGCGACGCCAGACGTGGCGGTCGACTCGCCTCCGTCAAACGACTGCCCGCGCGTGCGCGTGTCGGTTGCGGCCGGCAACTCGCTCAACGTTCGCGAGATGCCGAGTTCGGGGGCGACTCAAGTCGGCAGTCTCCCCAACGGAGCGATCGTGACCGTGCTGGATCGCGTGACCGGCGAAACGGTGTCGGGAAACTCGGAGTGGTTCCGCATCGAGTCGGGCGCCGTGACCGGCTACGTGTCGGGCGCGTTTGCGACGTGCACAACGGACGATCTGCCGGTGTTGATGCCGCCAGGCGCTTATTATCTGCCGCTCGAGTGCGGGACGAGCTCCGTCATCACCCAGGGCAACTTCGGCACCACGAGCCACAGCGGTCGGTCCAAATACGCCTTCGACTTCGGTATCCCGCTCAACACCCCGATGGTCGCGATGGCTGACGGCATCGTCGATGAGACGTTCGACGAGACCGGTCCCGGCGACAATTGCTACAACGGCGGTCCGTCGAGCTGCTTTCCGTATGCCAACTACGTTGCGTTGCGGCACGGCGACGGCAGCGGGTCGATCTACAAGCATCTCAATCGAGTCGACGTTACCGTAGGGCAATTTGTGCCACGCGGCGCGGTGATCGGTCTGTCCGGTTCAACCGGGTACTCCACCGGGCCGCACGCCCACGTCATGCGTCAAGAGCTGTGCGGAACCCCGCTGAGCTGTGAGTCGATGGCCCTGTCGTTCGCCGATGTCCCAAACGGCGTCCTCGGAAAGGTACAAGGCGTCTGACCAAACGCCCGTCGCGGGCTCGGGACCGTGGTTGGTGACCGACCAGGTGATCTCGAGCTTCGTGTTGTGGTCCGGGCTGGCCTGCGGGCGCTCTTCCTTGCGGCTGGACGCGCGATACTTGAGCACGAACCAGATCATCGCGCCGAGGATGGCGACGCACG
>JAUIKB010000321.1 GCA_030430975.1 Polyangia bacterium | reverse complement strand
GCCGCGGAGTAGTCGATGCCGGCTCGCGGGCTCGCGTCCTGTTGTACGCCGAATGACACGCACTGGCCGGGCCACGCCAGCGGCTTGCCGTTCGTCGCGCAGCCGTCGGCGTCCGTAACGCACGGGGCGACGGGATCGAGTGGATTGCACGTGGTGGTGCGGCAGTAACCGCTGGCGGTCGAAGCCACCAACAGCGTCGCGAGGACGGCGAAGGTGGGCGCGGTGGCTCGCTGGGCTAACGCGGAACGTCTAGCGGCCATATTTTTTCCACGCTTCCCGGACGATCGCGCTTCCGTCGGAGACGGGTTGCTTAACGAGTTGCGCCACGGCCGAGTGCTTTGACTTGCCGATCAGCGAGCTCAGCCGCGGGCTAGGGTACAAGCGACGGACGCCCTGGTCGTCCTTGCGCACCGGGAAGTGTCCCTGGGCCATCGCGGTGATTCGCTCGCGGCCAGCTCCGTCCGGCTTCAGGAACAAGAGTGCCAACTCGCCGATGGTCAGTGTTGCCGCGCCGTGCACGATCTGGCCGATCTTGCCCACCCGTCCCCCGAGCGTCCGGATCAGCAGCTCCGAGCCGGCTGCGGCGCCGGCGACGGTCTCGTCCACTCGAACCCGGGTATAGGTGACGATTCGGCGCTGCTTGCCTTCGCTCTCCCAGCGGCTTGAGCCTTCAAGCGCGGTGGCGATTACGGCGTAGTCGCTGTGCCGAATCATGGCGGAGAGAGGCAGCGCCCGAGCCACGCCGGCCTGGGCCGGATCCGCGGACACTGCGAAGGGAACAGCCAGGCCAAGGCCCAAAAAGTGCCGTCTGTTGAGCATAGGACACCCTATCACACGGCGAGTGCTATATAGCCGGGTCACGGGCCCCAAAGCTCCTTCGCACCGCATGCAATCACCATCCGCTCAACCCGTTGCGCCAGTCCTCCTTTCTGGCGTTTCCGACCGCGTGCTGTCCGAGTTGCGCGAGTATTTGGGGCGGCATCGCGCCACCGTCGAGGAGATGATCCGCAAAGGTGGACCGGACGCCGGCCTGCCTGCTGGCGTCCAGCACGCGCGGGCGATGGACGGTTTGTTGTGCGCCTTGTTCCACGCGGTGCGGGGCGTACTGACCAAGCAGGATCTGTGGCGCCACGTCACGCTAGCCGCAGTCGGCAGCTACGGGCGCGGCGCCGTGGCGCTACACAGTGATCTCGATGTCCGGCTGCTGTGCATGCAATCCGGCGAAGAGGAAGCCAGGATCGCCGAAGCGTTGTTGTACCCGCTCTGGGACACCGGTCTGTCCGTTGGGCATCAGGTCGTGACACCTGACCAAGCGATCGAACTCGCTCGAAGCGACATCCCAACGGCTACGACGCTGCTCGACTGGCGTCGCGTCGCTGGCAATCCGGGGCGTGCCGACGAAGCGCTCGAGCGCGTTTACGAAGGCATCTTCGGAACCGCCAATCTGCGGGCGTTCCTAACGGCGATCGAGGAACAGTCAGCGGCGCGCTACGATCGCTTCGGCGGGTCGGTGTATTTACTCGAGCCTGAGGTCAAAAACGGTGCCGGCGGCTTACGGGACCTCGATGTGGCAGGGTGGGCAGCACGCGCGCGTTGGAGAACGCGCGACCTCGGCGAGCTCGTACGCCTGGGAATTCTCGTGCCGCGGGAGTGGGCGCCGCTCGAAGAGGCGCGCGCGTTCCTGTGGCGGATTCGAAACATGCTGCACCTACGGGCAAAGCGGCGCTCCGACCGCTTCGGGTTCGAGCTGCAGGAGTTGGCCGCGGAACAACTCGGGTACGGCAGCGGCGGGCCTGGTGTCGAGGCGATGATGTCCGACTACTACCGGCACGCTCGCGAGGTCGTGCGCGGCAAGGAGATGATTCTGGCTCGCGCCATGCCCCCGCCAAAGCGGCGACCGAAGGAGCGGGGCATTCCTGGCGGTCTGCGTCTGATCGGCGGGGAAGTAGGCTTTGGGCGAGACGCGTCGATCGGCGAGACGCCATTGCTGGCACTGCGGCTATACGTCGAGGCGGTTCGGCGCGATTTGCCGGTGCATGACGCGGCCCGCGATCAGGTCGCCCGGGCGACGAGTCTAGAGGATTTTTGCAAGCGATTGCGGGATGATCCGGCATCGGGACGACTCCTCAGAGAGCTCGTGTGCACGGCCGCAAAGACCAAGGTCAGGCGTCGTAGTCTGCTGCGCGAACTACACGACGTCGGCATCTTAGTGGCGATGGTCCCGGAGTTCGCTCCCGTTGTGGGGCGTGTGCATCATGACATTTACCATGTGTATACAGTGGATGCGCACTCCGTCGCCGCCGTCGACAAACTCCGCGCGCTCTGTCGGGGCGACGTTGACGATGCGGATCGAGTCGCGGCCAGATTGGCCGCCGAGATGGCTCGCCCCACAGTCGTTTTTTTCGCGACGCTCTTGCACGATGTCGGCAAAGACCTGGGCGGTAGGAATCATTCGGAGCGCGGTGCCGAACTCGCGCGCACGATCTTGCAACGTTTGGGCCTGAAGGCGTCCGATATCGAGCAGGTCGCCCACCTGATTCTCAACCACCTTCGGATGTATCACGTCGCCACACGGCGGGACCTGGACGATGAGAAAACGCTGTCTGATTTTGCAGCGGTCGTAGGCAGCCGGCTCGGATTGCGGGAACTGTACCTACTGACGGTTTGCGACGTCTCGACGACTAGTCCCACGGCGATGACCAGTTGGAAGGCCCGGATGCTGGAGGAGCTGTACGTCGCGACAGACCGTTACCTCGATCAGGGCGGCGCCCTGGTCGACGACACAGCTCAGCTGCGCGAGGATGTGCTCAGTCGAGCGATCATCGCCAAGCTGCCAGCGATCGAAATGAGGCACCTGTGTCAAGCGGTGCCAACGCGCTACTTTGTGGCTAACGACGTTGACTGGATGGTCAATCACTTGGCGCATGCACTCGAAGACGCTGACAGCGTTGCGAGCATTCGGGTGCTGGGGACCGACTCACCGTATGTCGAGCTGAGCGTCGTAGGCGACGATCGCCCCGGTATGTTGGCAGCGATCGCCGCTACGTTTGCCGCTTCGCGCGTCAAGATCATCGGGGCCCAGGTCTATAACTACGTGTCGCCGGACGGTCGCCGGCGAGTCCTCGACGCCTTCTGGGTTAGGCTCGGGACAGACGCTAAACAGGCGGTGCGGGCCGTACCTAAGCTACAGCGGGGGCTCGTGAAGATCCTGGCAGGGAACGTGGCGCCTCGGGACCTCGCGCGGGAGCATCTATCGCAACCGAGCTGGACCGAAAAGCGGTCGCCGAGCGTCCCAGTTCGAGTGAACGTCGATAACCGCGCCGCGTCCGCCCACACGATCATCGAAGTGGTCACACAAGATCGCTTCGGTTTGTTGCAGATCATCGCCGATGAACTGGCTCGGGCGGCTTTGACCGTCGAATTGGCGAAGATCAACACCGAAGGTTCGCGGGTTTTCGATGTCTTCTATGTACAAGAGGCGGATGGATCCAAGGTGACCAACCCGTCGCGCATCGAAGCGATCAAAGAAGGAGTCATCGAGGCCCTCAGCGTCTTCGATGAAGAAGGTGGAGCATGAGATATCGACATAGATTTCGGTCGTTCAGCGCGGCGGCGCTGATCTGCGCCGCCGGTGCATCGATTGGCTGCGGCGGCCCAGCCGAACCCGCCAATTCGCCGGACCCGGCGCTAACAGACGACGCCGATGACGCGGATCCCCAAGACGCCGTGCCGGCCTCCAACGCCAAGGTCCAGGAAGGCATGGACGCGATTCAGGCCGGCGATTTCGAGGCCGCCAAGACGGCTCTGACAGCCGCCGTCGAAGCCGATCCCGACGATCCGCAGGCGAAGTTCTACCTCGGCGTGGCCCTGGAGAGTCTGGGAGACTCCGAGGGGGCAAAGACGAACTATCGCGCTGCGCTCGAGCTCGATCCCAAGCTCGTCGAGGCGGCAGCTAACTTCTCAGGCCTGCTGATCGACGCCGAGGACGCCGATGGCGCACTTGAGGTCATCGAACCGGCTTTGAAGCACGCGCCGCAGCATCCCGGGCTGTTGATGAACCGAGCCGCAGCGCTCGACATCAAAGGTGACAAGCCGGCCGCGCTCAAAGCGCACGCCGACGCGGTCGCGGTCGCGCCAGACAACGCTCAGCTGCGCGCCGCTTACGGCCAACTGCTCATGGACGCCGGTGAGAACGAAAAAGCCCTCAAGCAGCTGAAACAGGCCCTGGGCGCGAAAGACCAGCGGGTGCTGGCGTCGATAGCGCAGTCGTTTAGCCGCCTCAAAGCGTTCAAGGACTGCGTCAAAGCGCTCGACAAAGCGATTGCGGTAAAAGCCGCACCCGGCCTCCTCGTGCGGCGCGCGGCCTGTCGGCACTTCGACAAGGACGACGCCGGCGCGCTCGCCGACTATCAGGCCGCGATCAAGCTAGCGCCTGAACAGGCTGCCGGGCATTTCTACTTGGGCCGGCATCTAGCTGCGACCGGGAAAAAGGCTGAGGCCAAGAAATCGCTTAAGAAGGCGGCGGAACTCGGGAAGGGGACGCCGCTCGCGGCGAAGGCAACCGAGCTGATCAAGAAGCTGAAGTAGCCGCCTAGAGGAAGATTTCGAGCAATCGATCGAGTTCGTCGAGGCTGCCGTAGCTCACCACCACCTCGCCCTTGCCGTCCCTGTCGCGGACCTCACAGCGCGTCCCAAGGCGACGCGTCAGGCGCAACTCTAGATCCTTGATGGCTGGGGTTTTCGCCGTCGCACCGCCTTTGCCCTTGGCGCCCGCGCTCGGGCGGTGCTCACGTGCCAAGGCCTCGGTTTGGCGCACGGACAGGTGCCCGCGCAACACCTTCTGAGTGAGTTCTAGGATCTTGGTCGGATCCTTAGCGCCGAGCAGCGCGCGGCCGTGGCCCTCGGACAGCTCTCCGCCCACCACCAGCTGTCGCACTTCGACCGGAAGCTTCAGCAGCCTCAGGCCGTTGGCGATCGTCGAGCGGTCCTTGCCAAGTCGAGTCGCTAGCGTCTCCTGGGTGTAGTCGTGCTCTTTGAGCAGGCGATCGAGGGCCTCGGCGAACTCGATCGGGTCGAGATCTTCACGCTGGATGTTCTCGATCAGCGCGAGCTCGAAGGCATCTTTCGCCGAGACATCGCGGACGACGACGAGCACCTCATGGAGTCCAGCGCGCTGCGACGCGCGCCAGCGGCGCTCGCCGGCGATCAACTCGAAGGTGTCGGCGCCGGGCATTCGTCGGACGACCAACGGCTCGATGAGGCCGTGTTCACGAATCGACTGAGCTAGCTCGTCGAGCGCCGTCGAATCGAAGTGCTGCCGAGGCTGGCCCTTTTGCGGAACGATTTTCTCGACCGCGCACTTGAAGACATTTCCAGTGCCGTAGCTCTCAGGTTTTCCTGTGGTCTTAGGTGCGGGCGCCTTGGCGGGCAGCAGCGCGTCGAGTCCTCGACCGAGTCCGCGCCCGGGGCGTCCACGTGGTTTGGTTTCTCCGCTCATGTCATGCCCTCGAGGAGTTCGGTAGCCAGGCTTAGGTAGCCCTGAGCCCCTTTGCATTGGGCGTCATACAGTAGTGCCGGCAGGCCATGCGAGGGAGCTTCGGACAATCGCACGTTGCGAGGAATAACCGAGTCGAAAACCCGGAAGTGGCGCTTCACCTCGTCGGCGACTTGGTGTGCTAGACGATTCCGCGCGTCCCACATGGTCAACACGATACCCTCGACTGTCAGTGCAGGATTCAGCGTCGACTTGACGCGGTCGATGGTCGCCATCAGCGCCGTGATGCCTTCGAGCGCGTAGTACTCCGGCTGAAGTGGCACAATCACGCGATCCGCGGCCGCAAGGACGTTTAGCGTCAGGACCCCCAGCGATGGCGGCGAGTCAACGATGATGAAGCGAAAATCGCGGGTTGTATCCGACGCGAGCAGTCGCTTGAGGTGAAGGCCGCGCCCGTCCGCGTCGAACAGCTCGTACTCGACCGCCGTGAGATCCTGACTGGCCGGTGCGACCTTCAGCGTTTCGATCGGCGTGTCGACAATCACGTCGCTGAGTGCAGCTTCGCCGATTAACGCATCGTAAATGGTGAGTTCCGTGCTCCCCTGGGCGACACCGACGCCGCTGGAGGCGTTCGCTTGCGGATCCATGTCGACCAGCAGCGTTCGCTCCTCGGCCGCAGCCAGGCTCGCGGCAAGGTTTACGGAAGTCGTCGTCTTTCCGACGCCGCCCTTCTGGTTAGCGATTGCGATCGTTGTCGGCATGTCCTTGGAGTCCTCTTATCGAAATCGAGCCGCGGACTCTCGTTTTCTTGGTCGGTGTGGGGTGATGTCGTACGGTGTGCGTGGATGTAGGTACAGGTAGGTGAAAGTGGTTCGAAAGCGTCAAGGGGCCCTGCGCCCAGCCCTGGTTCAGGGCCTAACCCCTGGTCGCGAGCGTGTCTTCGCTGCCTGGTTCGAATCGCCTGATCCAGTCGTTGTCGAGCTGAATCCCCGAGTTTGGCCTGCCCGTCAGGTTACGCCCGGAACAACCAATACACCCCACGAGCATTCTTAGGAGAAACGATTCCATGGCAGGTCCCCAAGGTTACCGCAGCTTCGCGGATTTTGAACGCGAGCAGATCCGGCCCGGCATGCGTGCCGGCTGGTCGATCGACAACATCAACGATCCTTCGGCTCAGGAACTCGACTTCGACGTCGATCCGTTCGAGGCCGCGCTTCGCGCAGCCGAGGCCGAGGAGATGGAAGACGAAGACGACGAATGATCCCGAGGCCGCGTTAGCGGTCTGTCTTAGCTT
>JAUIKB010000320.1 GCA_030430975.1 Polyangia bacterium | reverse complement strand
TCAGCGTTACGCGTGCCTTCGCGTTCCCTGCGGGGTCGATGTATCCGGTAAGCCAGGCGAAGGCGCTGCTGGACGACAAGCTCGCCGATATCCCGCAAAGTTCGGCGAACGTGAGGCCCGAAGATGCGTGGGTGAAGCAGATCTTGTTCATCCTCGCCTACAATCAGCAGCACGCGCAGAGCGTTCAGACGGCCTACTCAATGGTAGATGCTTCGACCAAGGGAGACACCGTGGTCATGGTTGCAGTGACCGATGGGGAGGATGCGTATCTTTACTGATGCTGCCGACCGCGGGCTCCGCGTCTCTCGTTTTCTGGTCGCCCTAGCAGCGTTGTGTCTAGCTGGCTGCGGTGGCACCGACGAGGGCGTGCCGCTCATGTCGCCACTGTCCGGTCAAACTCTGGCGCTCGTGGTCGAGCCGACCACGCCGCGCCAGGCAACCGACCTGGCGTTTCATCCCACGCGCGATGAACTCTGGGTGTCGCTACGAGAGTTCTACTACGAGCACCCATGCACGGAAAATACCCGGTATGGCTGCGACGCCCTAGCGGGAACAGTGCGCATCGTCCGGGGACTGCGGACCGAACGCCCCCGGTCCGAGGAGATCGCTGATCCGAACGCTTGGCATTTTATGCGGCGTCCCCCGGCACTCGCGTTCGGCGTCAATGATACGTGGGCTACGTGTGGCGAGTTTCGGACGGGAAATTATGAGAACGATCGGGCCGATTTTATGGGGCCCACGCTGTTTTCGTCTGACCCGGACGTGTTCGGTATCGAGCCGCCCGGCAAGAATGGTTCTCACCTGGATATGAACCACGGCACGCCGTACTGCATGGGGATCGAGCATGAGCGCGAGAATGTCTATTGGGCTTTCAACGGCCAGATCGGTGCTCTCGACAAGTACAACTTCAACAGCCCCCATGAAATCGGCGGCTCTGACCATCGGGACGGCGAGATTTATCGGTACGTCGAGGGAGAGCTGCGGCGCGAACCCGGTGTGCCGAGTCATCTAGCGTTCGATCGTGACCGACGCTGGTTGTACGTCGCCGACACCGGTCACCGGCGGGTTGTGCGGCTGGACACGACAAGTGGCAGCCCCGCTGGAACCATCGAGGTTCCGGATGACATGGCCGTGAAGCAACGCGTCGCTGAGGCAACGCTGGAAGTTGTGGTGCCCGAAGGGCGGCTACAGCGTCCGAGCGGTGTGGCCGTCCATGCCGGTGTGGTGCTGGTCTCGGATAACGCGACGAGCCGAGTATACGGTTTCGCGCCGGACGGCACTCAGATCGGGCGGGTCGACACGGGGCTGCCTAAGGGCAGTTTGGCGGGGATCGCTGTAGCTCCGGACGGACGGCTTTACCTCGCCGACATGTTGACCTCGGCGGTCCATCGACTCGATCCATGACGAGCCAGCGCAAGCCGTTCGAAGTGTGCTGTACTTCAGGGATGTTTGCAGTCAGTCGACGCTCAACGCTCGCCTACCTTGGCACGCTGCTGGCGTGTGCTGGATGCGGTGGCGCCGGACCTCCGCCATCAGCGCCAAGCCGTCTGCTGAACAAGCCGATGCCGTCGTTCACCCGGCCCACGCTCGGGGGCAGCACGTTCGACAGTAAGGCAACGGCTGGTAAGCCGGTCGTGGTGAAGTTCTTCGCGAAGTTCTGCGAACCCTGTCTAAAGACGCTGCCGATGACGCAGCAGCTAGCGCAGAAGCATGAGGACGTGGCGTTCCTGGGAATCTCAGAGGACGAAATGCCGTCGGACGCTCGCGAGCTGATCGCGCAGTTTCAGCTGACGTTTGATGTGGTGCATGATCCCAATCAGGTGTTAGCCAATCGCTTCGGCGCCAGGGAGCTGCCCGCGCTGTTTGTCGTCAATCGAAAGGGCGATGTCGTTTGGGTCGCTGGCGAAACCGAGTCCAGCGACGACATCGAAGCCGCGCTCGATTTGGCCCGCCAGTAGCCGTGAGCCTACGCATCGTCGACGATAAACTCGCGGTAGTAAAAGTCGGATTCGAGGCGCTTTTGCGGCGTGGACGCATCGTCGATCCGCATGCGCACGCCGTAGGAGCCAGAGCCCGGAGCGTCGAAGGGGTGTGCCCAGAGTGTGAACGATCGGTTCTGAGTTTGCGGAGGGCAGACCGCTACCCGCTCAAAGTCGCGCTCCCCGATCTGGATTGTGAGTGCGCCGCTGGGCCGGTAGCCTCCCCACATGATACCGACGATTCGGTGGCGGACGCGCCCTTCGACTCGCCAGCGTTCGATTCGAATCGGCATAGCCGCCTGATCCATCGTTGCGGGCTTGAAGTCGGCGGCCAGCGCCGGAGCGCCCGTCTGGTGCGTGCGTCCGGCAAACTCCAGCATCTGCGCGGTGGCCGGTTCGGTGTCGTCGACGAAGCGAATTCGATCCACCCACTTGATCGCGCAGCAGCCGTACCAATTCGGCATGAAGAGTCGAACCGGTGCCCCGTGATCGTCGGGTAGAGGCTTACCGTTCATTCCCGTCGCTAGAAAGCCACCCGCGTCTGTGACTTCTTGCAGCGAGAACACCCAGCTCGCACCCGGTGTAGAATGGCCGCCCACGGACGGCGTCGAGTGCGCGTCGAAGCCCGAAATCACTACGCGGGTTGCCGCTGCGTTGATGTCGAGCATCTCGAACCAGTCGCTGAGCAGCAGCCCGTCCCATTCGGCAGCGCTGAGCAAGCCGAACGCGGCGCCGGCGCCGTTGCCAGAACACTCCAGCACGTGGGCACCCATTGCCTGCACGCGAGACGCAAGGCTACTCAGCGGCACGTCCTGCGGCTGGTCGACCAGGCCGTCGACTTCAATCCGCCACTCTGGGTCAGGCTGTAGCTGATCCGGGTACTCGGTGCGGATGTAGAAGCGCTCGTTGGAAACGATACTGTTGTCGATAGTGAGTTGGGATAGATCGGTTGCGAGTCGAGCGTCCCAACCGACGCCGCGTTTGCGGTGAAACTCGACGCCGGCCTGGTCCACAAACGGAATCGTGTCGAGTGCTTCGCCAAGCGATGCCGGGTCGGAAGCGAAAACGTCGGAGCAGCTTTTACCGTGAGGGATCGCCGCGTCGTCGTCTTCGCTGCATCCGAACGCCAGGGTACTCGCGGAGACGAGACCGGTTTGCAGAAACCTGCGGCGTGACACGAAGCTACTTGCCCTTAACTACCTTGATGGTTTGCGCGATGGCTTTGAGTTCTTTGGTGAACGCCGAGTCGCGCTGCGCGTCTAATTCGACTTGGACGAGTAGGGTTGGTTTCTTCGACAGGGGCGCGGTCGCCGCGAGCAGAGCCGACGTGTCGGTTGACCATCCAGAATAGCGGACGAATCCTCCGAGCAAGCGACCGGGGAGGCTCTTTTTGTGCTTGGTGGATAATCCAGAGGGGAGCTTTGTGTCGAGTTTTGGGCTCGGTCCGACGTAGATACGGAGTTCGCCGGGGTACTCGCCGAGTGCCGCCAGTTTGCGAACGCGGTGGATCGAGAAGTCGGGCCCGATTTGCGAGGCCACGACGAACTCCGCGGGGAGCTGTAACGCCAGGCGGGTGTTGAGCAGCGGGGTGGACAACTCGCGCTTGCCGGCGCTTCGCTCGAGTTCGCGCGAGGCCTTGGTGACGGTCGCGAGCAGTTTCTGCGCGAGCGCCGTGCAGCCGCTCGGGCGCTTGGCTAGCTCGTCGTTGATGTAGAAGCCAAAGTACTGCAGCGTGCCGTCCGGCGTCATCGTCATGCCAGCAAGAGCGACTGCTTTGCCGTCTTTGATCGCGACCTTTGACGGTGCCGCCGCGAACAGCGTTAGGTTGTTCGCCTTGGTGGAATGGACCCGAAAATCTACTTCCGGGTTCTGCTCGAAGCTCTTGAAGAACGACGGGAGGATGTTTCCGAGTTCGCCGGTGTCGGTTTGCCAGATTTCGTTGATCAGGATGACGAGCTTCTCTTTGGGATTCGAGCCGGTAACGATGAAGCGCGTTTCTTCCGCTTCGGGCACCCGTCCACCCATCGGAAACGGGTTCGCATCACGGGACGCGCCCAGCGGCGTTTGCATCGTGAGGCGAGAATCTAAGACCGATTGAGGTGCGCTCAGGTCCGTCGCGATCGAACCACAGGTCGCCGGAGGTGCGGGCGGCGGCGCACTGCTCGGACTGGGTGCGGTAGCCGAAGGCGCAGGTGGAGCCGCAGCGGCAGCGTTGGGCTCAGGCGGGGACGCTGGTGGGGGAGCCGTCGGGCCGCAAGCGGTGACCGCGAATGCCAGGGCCAGCGGTACATGCAGCAACAAGGTGCGACGCGTCGCTAACAAGACGAGCGGTTTGCCAGACATGGCCATGGCTTAGCAGGCTCGTCGGAACATGTCTTGCGTCTGACGCGGCGTAGATTACGCGGCGCCGAGCGCAGCAGTCGCGGCGCGGTGATGTGGATCGTCACGACGGAACACGAACGTGATGACGATGAACACCACCCAGATCGCCGCTAAGTGGTACAGCATGGCGGCGCCGCCCCAGTGTTCGAAGAGGCGGCTGCTCACCGGAGGCCCCATCAGCATACCGGCGGCGTAGAACGCGTTGTACAAGCCGGTGCCGCGGCTGTAGTCCCGGGGTTCGACGATCATGCCCTGAAGCGCGAGGCTGACCGGAGAGATCGCCGCAAGCGTCGCCCCAGCGACGAACACCGCGACGCACATCATGGCGAACGAATCCAAGAACACGAACCCCAGAATCATCCACATGCCGACGATGCTCAGAACGCGCATCACCTTCAGGTGGCCATGTCGATCACCCAGCCGTCCGGCGTAGTTTGAAAACAGGACCATCCCGCCAGCGAAGAACGCGGGGATGAGAATCGTCTGTTCAGCCGCGATCCCTTTGTCAGCGACCAGGAACAGCGGCAAAAATAGCACCACGCTGGCCTGAAAGTACCCATATGCAAACGTCGCAATGCACGACGTCTTGATGCGCCACAGGATCTTCATCGAGCCCGTTGGCGCACTCGCTTGCGTTTCTGCTTCGAGGTGGGCTCCGCCCTTGTCTCGCTCGAGCCGCAGCGACAAGAAGATGCCACCGATGAGCGCAACGACTGAGGCTGTGACGAACGCCGCTTCGAGCGGCAAACCCGCGGCGAGGATGCGCGCCACGATGGGGCCCGCGATATAGCCCATGGCCAGCGCGACTGCGTACAGCGAAGTGACGAACGCCTTGTTGGTGGAACCAGCTCGGGCGAGCAAAATGGTTTCGAGTGCAACCCACGTGCAAACCGACGCGGCGCCGTCGATGAAGCGCACCACGCCGATCGGGTAGTAGCTATCGAGCAGCGGAAAGATGCCGATCGCAGCCGCGTAGGCGAACAGCGCGCCGACGACGACGCCTTTGGCGCTGAAACGTCGAATCAGCGCGCCCGCCGGGATGGCGAGGCTGACGATACCTCCGGCAAACCAGGCAGCTAGCGAGCCGATGTCGGACTTGGAGAAACCGCGTTGGTCTAAGTAGATGGCGATCACGCTCAGCGCAACGCCGTAGGCGAGCCCAAGCAAGAACGTCGCGATATAGACGCGCCAGATGTTGGGGTCGGTGATGCGTTTTCCCACTCGACGGCTTTCTGTGCGTCTGGTTGAGCTTAAGCCAAGAAGGCGCGACAGCCCCAGCCGCCGCGCCCCTCGACAGATCGCCTAGCCGATTCAGCCCGCGGCTGCAGCGATATTCTTCCCGTCTCTCGACAGGACGCCGAGCGCCTTGTCCTTGGCGCCCGAGATCGCGCTTTGTGCCATGGCGGGGCCCTTGTCCTTAACCAGCTCCACGATCTCCGCTCCAGCGCGCCGGCTTAGCTTGGCAGCGCTCGCGGCGTTTTGCGGCGCTGCTTTCACCAGCTCTGCTGCCCGGCGTCGTCCGCCGCCGAGCAGACGGCGCGTCTTGAGGAGCGTGCGCTCGAGCCGTGACTTGCCGACGAGTTCGCCCACCTCGTAGATAAGGTCGGCGGTCGTGTGCGCGGCGCTGTGGGGCGCGCGGTGGAGCGCGTTGCCGTAGCTAGGATTATCGGCGAGGAACCGCTTGAACGTGTCGACGGTCATACCGGTGTCCTTGAGCGCCTTGTCGAACTCGGCTTGCGCGGCCTGCTTTGCCTTGAACAGGTACATCTGAACGCGCGAGTAGAAGTTCACGGCGCCATCGCCGCTGGTTTCCACCGCGCAAAAAATGGTGCCAGGGAACTGTTCGCTGATGAGCGACTGAACGCCGTCACTCACGCTCGAACTCGGCATGCAGCCGAACGGTTTTACGCTGAGGGTCATCGTGGCCTTGCTCTTGGCGACGTTCAAGATCAGCTTGCCGACTTCCATATGGCCCTCGCCGCCGCGCAGGTCGTTGTTGTAGTACGGCGCTGCGATCTCAGCGATCTGGTCCATGTCGGGTAGGTGATAGTCGTACAGACCCACGGCGTGAGCGAACGTCTGGAACACGGCGCGCAGTGCCTTGTCCGCGAACCAAAGGCCGACTTCACGCTGCCATACGCCGAACTCGCCCAGGCCACCCAGGCCGAGCGTCGCGTCGTCGGTGTCTTTGAGCGCCGCACGATTGGCGGTGTCGAAGCGCACCTCCCAGATGTTGTACAAAAGCCAAGCGGCCACGAACTGAATGTCAGCCTCGGCGCCTTCTGTTTCGACGAAGCGCTGCAGAGCGTAGTTGCCTTCGCCTTCGGTCGTCATTGCCCAGAATTCGCCGATGATGGCGACCCGTGGCTTGATCTTGGTGCGGTCGACTTCGACCGCCTTCAGCACTTGCTTGCCCTTGTGGAGCGCTCG
>JAUIKB010000319.1 GCA_030430975.1 Polyangia bacterium | reverse complement strand
TCGGATCTAAGCCGCGGGTAAACTCCGATATCGGAATTTCCTCACCGCGTTCAATACGTTCCAACAGAGAAAAATCCGTCGACGTCAAGAGCCCGATGTTCTGACAGTTCTGACCGTAGATCTTTTCAATGCTCTCCGCGATGACAAGCTGAACGCCCGCCTTCAGTTCGGAATAGGGCGCCGTTTCGCGGGAGCTTCCACACCCCTTGCTACGGCCGCTAACGATTACCGAGAAGCCCCCGCCCTTGATCGAGTCCTTTTCGACATTGCCACCGCGGAGGCCGACTAGACTGTAGCGGGCCAGCGTCTCATCGAAGTAATAGCAAACCCAACCAGGGGTGATTTCATCCGTGGAGATGTTGTCGATCAGTTTGTGGCCGTGACCTCGTTCGAGCGTGGCGCCGCCCAGTTGCCGCGTGAGCAGGTCCTGGTCCTCTGTGAGGTACAAAACCTTGCCCGTGATACGCACGCTGTCCTTTGCCATGCTTCAGTCTTCTCCAGTCACACCCCGACACACCTGCGGCGCGGGCTGCATATCGGCGGTTTCAAAGGGCCATCCACAGCGTCCCGTCGACGGAGTGAACCTAGTGCGACCGGTGATAGGTTGCAACGGCCCGAAGCGCGTTAGGCACGAGCTGCGCCGCAACGCGTCACTCGCCCACGATCGACTCCGCTGCCCGCCACAAGACGGGAACGTCGTCGCCCAGGCCAAGCTGCTGGCGAGCGATCGCCAGCGAAGGCGCGTGCTGGGCAAACGTCCTTCCGACCTCCGAGCCGGTCCGGCGACTGACGAGAACCACTCGGTGTCCTTCCGGCAACTTCGGGCGGATCCCTAGACCATAAATTCCCTCGTTCACGCGGTCGAGCGGGCCGAGCCCTTGATCGCACTCCGCTAGCATGACGACCACGCCACCGGGCCGCAGACAGGCCCCGGCGGGCGGCAGCATCTTGCAGGCCTGGTACAGCGTTTGCGTGACAGGCGGGCGGTCCGCCACGATCAGCGCATCGCACCTAGGTACCCGTACGGAAAATAACGATCTAGCTGCCTTGGCTAGCACCCGATGGGCGCGCACCATGTCCCCGGCCGCTGCAACTACGGCCTGGCCATCAATGTCGCAGAGCAAGTTCAGAATAAACACGGGCGTTTCGATCCGTGCCGCACTCGCCTCCATGTCGATGCGGCACGGATTGTCCTCTACGCGCCCCAGCACCGCTCGCTTGTCGCCCTTGAGCAGGTGATTCGCCAAAACGCTCTGTCGATCGGCACAACCAGGGAACAACGTCTTTGCTCCGCCGGAAAACCCCGCGAAATAATGCGGACGCACGCGTGCGGTCGCGATCACCAGGTCGGTGTCGATAAGCAGCGGGTGAACGCGCACCCCCGACTCAACGTCACCAACCGCCACGAGCTCGCTCGAATCTGCATCGTGTAGCGTCACGGGCAGCCCCAGATCCAGGATGTCGCGCGGACACGTGTCACGGTGTGTACCGGCGGCTACCAGAATGCGTACTCGGTCAGCGCCCACCTCGGCGAGGACCGCGTCGATCATCTCGCGGCGCGGCTCGTCGCGGGTGGCATCGCTAACGACGAGGGTGATCCGCCCGAGCCCTCGAGCGAATGCAGCTAGTCTGGGCGCACGGACCGGCTCTAAAAGCGCGTCGTCAAGAGCTGCTCTCACCTGGCGGGTTCGCCGCGACGGAGCCGGTTGGAACACGGGTGGCTTGTACGGTAGTAGCTCTAGCTGTTTTTCTGCAAAGGTCAGCGGCGCCCGAGCAATAGCGTTCTTCACTTGCAAGCGAAGAGTAACGCATCCAAAACGCACGTGGTGCAACCACAGACTCCGTCAGCTCCGCGCACGCTCTTCGGTGCTATCCTGATCGCGATCACGTCAGTCGGCGTGGCCGCGTGCCGCGACGAGAAATCCGACGCCACAGTCACTTCCGCCTCCGCTAGCGCGTCCGGGATCGCAGAACGCCCGCCGGTGGCCGCCGCCCAACGCGATGAGGTCGTGGCCATTCCCGGCGGCGCGTTTCTCGTCGGCAGCGAACCGGGCGTCGCGGGTCGAAACCCTGCCTTGGAACCGCGACTCAGCAAGACCGAGCTCGGCCCCTTCAGCATCGACAAGCTCCCCTACCCCAACGATCCGACGCGGCCCCCGATGACGAACGTGCCGCGCGAACAGGCTGCACGGCTTTGCGCCGAAGCCGGAAAGCGGCTGTGCACCGAACTCGAGTGGGAACGCGCCTGCAAAGGCCCCAAGAGCGAGCTCTTTGCAACCGGTCAAAAGTGGGATCCCAAGTGCGCCGACGAGCCTCGCACCTGCGCCAGCGCCTCTGGCGTCATGGGTCTGGGAGCGGCCATTCGCGAATGGACGGCCAGCGACGTGGTTCCGACCGACGCAAAGTTGCCACGAAGAGCTGCGATACGCGGCGGCGGTCGAAGTTCCGATGCGGCGCTGCATCGATGCGCATTTCGCAGAGGTATCGACGCCGCCACAACGGCATCCGACTTGGGTTTTCGATGTTGCAAAGGACCGCCGAACGCCGGCGTGGTCACAGAACCGGCGCTCGGGCAGACGTTCGAGCGGACGAAGATTGAACTCGCCGACCTCGAAAAGCTGCTCGCCGCGGCTGAGCCAACCGCCGGTATCGCTAAGGACCTGATCTTCTTCCGTGAACCAGACGCCGCCAATACGGTCGTGAGCCGCGGTGACGGCGATAAGAAGGGCTTCCTGTTCACGGTCGCTCCACTGTTGTGGCGCCCCATCGCCGGCTCCGAATTTCTGATCGTGGCGGCTCGGTCAGGCAAGGACACGTCGTTCGTCGCGGTGTTCTATGTGCTTGGTCCCAAACGCTACAAGCTCGCGTCCAGCTTCATCATGCAGAACGAGACAGGACCGATCGCTCTAGCCTACAGCGGCTATATTCGACCTCGGCTCCACTTCAGTTCGTGCTGGGGATGTCCGGGGGAAACCGGGAAGATCCTCCACCGCGACCCGGACTCCGTATTGATCGGACAGCCGTAGACCCAAGAGCCGCGTTCAGTTATTCGGCAGACCGCAGCTCAAAGGTCAGGTGACAGGTGCTTGCCGCGGTGCTCACCAACGCGCTGCCGTGGCGCGCTAGAACCGCGGAGGCACAGTACAAGCCAAGGCCCCGTGAGTACCGCACCAAACCCTCGCCCGACGCCCCGCGTAGGGTCAGCAGCTCTGAGGGCACAGCGGGACCATCGTCAGCGATCGTCACGCTGATGCCGGTTGCCGTAGTCTCGGCATTGAGCTTAACAACTGAGTCTGACGGCGCGAAACGCGCCGACGCGGTCAACAGGTTGCGCATGACAAGCGCCATGTGATCAAACCCGATCGCCACGAACCGATCCAATCCGTTTTTTTCTATACGAATAGAACGGTCTACCAGCTGCTGTTCAACATGGTGAAGCTGAGAATCCACCACGGCCGCGAGGTTGCACGACCCAGTGCTGAGCGGTTCGTCGTGGATCGCGGCGGCAACGCAATTGAGATTGTCGAGCAGGAACGCCAGCTCGTGCTCGGCTAACTGGATGTCAGCCAACGCGCCATCAGCATCCTCGTCGCCAAGTGGCGTAACTACGGATTTCAGATAGGCGGCGTTCGACTTCAGCCACGCCAGCGGCCCGCGAAGGTCGTGAGCCAGACGGTCGAGCGCTTGGTGCAGCGCGGCCGCGTCGAGCGGCTCTGATCCCTTAGACATGCCGACTGGCTCCGATAGCGCGCCTCGTGCATTGACCTAGGTTCATGCGTCGTCCCTCCCCGGGAATTAGCGTAGCGCGAGCGCGGCTTTCTTGCCGCGAAGTTTGATGTGCCTGTCCACCATACGTAACAAATCCGCGCGTCGCTTCACGATCCCATCGAGCTGCCGTTCGGTGGCGAGCCGCTGTACCGGATCGCCACCGACCCAGCGCGCGAAGCGTCCACGGTCCTGGCGACGCAGCCGATGAACGAATTCGGCCGGAAAGAATCTATACCGCGACAGGCGCTTCATGGGATCGCCGACGATGTTGTCACCCTGCGGCTTGGCGAACGCGTGGCTCGCGTCGAACGCCACCAAACCGTGTCCGGGTCGGTGCGCTACCTCGCCACGCATACCGTTGTCCATCAGATAGTCGAGCATTAACACCGTGGCATAATCGCGGAGCTCCGACAGCGGCGCGTCGGCGCTTAGCTCCTTTGCCATCAGATGGCGTTCCCAATCGTGAACCGGCGTGCCATCACGAACGTCTGCCAAGTTGACCCGGTCGTCGTCGACTCCGAATCCGCGCAGCGACAGCTGCATCACTGCGCCTTCGACCGCGCCATCGCCCAAGACCCGCACGCTCTGGCGTAGAAACGCCAGCGACTTAGCGTCGTGCGTCGTGGTCGCAAGCGTTTTGAGCGGGTGGCTACGCAGGGCCACGCGAGCAGCAACCATCGGGGCGACGACCTGGGCGATTCGACTGTAGGCGACGCGATGCCGGTGTCCGATCGGGTCGAGCTTCGTGGCTAGCAGCAGCGCGACGGGGCGAGCACCGAGTTGCCCCCGCGCCTGGCCACGAACCATCCGCCACTGCGTTAACGGTTGCTGATACCAGCGTCGACGCTTCTTCTGGCCTCGCGCCGCGGGCTTGGGAGGCGTCGACGACGCGCTCGGCTGTGGAGCGGCCGCGGACGGTTTGCTGACGGCGACGCTGCCCGTCGAAGCAGGCGCTGGAGCGGAGTGGTCCTTCTCGCATCCGGCCAGCCCGACGAGTGCGGCTACTACAACGGTGCGCCACCTCACGCGTTACAAGCCGTGATCAGAAAAGAACTTCTCAATGCGCAGCGCCAGCTGCTCGTGGTGCTCAAGGGGCGCCACGTGCGTCCCACCTGGGATCACCATCAGCTCACCTCCGGGAATCAGCTCGGCCATCGCCTCGGAGAGAGCTGGTGGCGTGAAGCTATCGTGCTCTCCCGATACGACGAGCACCGGAATGTCGATCTTCGGCAGCAGATCCTCCGCAGAATGCTCTCCGGCGCACTGCAGCATGTGCAGAAACATGGTGAAGTCGATGTTCGGCATATGCTGGAAGTAGGGCTCGACGTCGGCGGCCCGTATCGTCTTCGGATCGATGTCTCCGGTCATGAGGGCGAACTTGAGCGCGGCGCGAGTCGGCATCCGCGACCAGACGGCGCGCGCGAGCTTGGGATGTTGAACGACAAAATCGGTCAGCTTGGGCAGCACGCTCGCCAGGATGTCGGTGCCCTTGAACGTGTGCGTGACTCGCCCGAAACTCCCACACAGAAGCACCATCGCGGCGATCTTGTCCGGTCTCAGACGATACGCTTCGAGGCATACCTGCGTGCCGTAGCTGTGACCGAACAGCACCACGCGCGGGTCACCGACGTGGCGGCGAACGCAGTCGAGGTCCGCAGCCTGGTCCGCTACCGTGACTTTGCTGGCGTCGGCGGGACGAGCGCTACGTCCGTGACCTCGGTAGTGCCAGCGCACGACGTCGCCGAGCGGGAACAAATCGTCCCACAGGTACTTGTAGATGAAGCCGTCGCAGACGATTCCGTCACACATCAGCGACGTACAGCGCGCTACGTCATCCGCGGGCGAGCCGCTGCGGACATCCCCGCGCGAGCCGCTGCGGACATCCCCGCGCGAGCGGCTGCGGACATAGAGACGGGTCTGGTCAGCGCCTAGCGCGAACGACTCCGTGGGAGTCGGCTCATTGCTCTTCGTCGTCAGCGATGTCGTTGACACTCGGGATCTTCTTGATCTCGACGCGGGCTAGCTTCCACGCGCGTTGAACAATCCAAGATAACGACCGGTCAAGGCGGGCCGCCTCGTCCTTGATCTCCTGCAGCATCGCCTCCGGGAAGTAGAGGCTCTGCTTTCGCTTGTCGCTGCCCTTTTGGTTACCGTCCGCCATGCGATCCTCTTCGGATGAACTCGTGTTCGTGACACTCTTGACTAAGAGTGCGACCTGTACTTATGGGCCTGCGAGTCGTATGCAAGCCGTCGAAGTATGGGCCGGTGTAGGAGAGTGTCGCGGGACACCCTACCTCAGAACCTAGCACCCCGCCGGGCTCAAGATCAACATCCACCCGAGCCGAAGCCAGCGGTTTTTTTGCTGTAGCTGACACGGTTATGGAAGCGCCGGCGAAGCGTGCACGTTGCGGTACGCTGCGCTCATGGTCTTCCCTTTCCGGCCCAGCGGCCCTCCTAGCGCACCACCCGCCGAACGATCCAAGCGCGGCGAGCGGGCGGCCCGATGGTTGCGAACGCTCGGCTTGTGCACGCTGGCATTCGCGGGCGGCGCCGGCGCGGCCCGCTTCGCGAATGCAACTACCGCAGACGAGAGTCCGTACGCCGTGCTCGGACAGATGGCGCGTGTGCTGGTGCTGATCGAAAACGAATACGTCGAGCCGGTCGACCGCAAGCGTCTGATCGAGGGCTCGATCAAGGGCATGGTCGCCGAGCTCGACCCGCATTCGGGATACCTGCCCAAAGACGAGTACAAGGTCTTTCAAGACGACACCGAGGGCCAATTCGGAGGCATCGGTGTGGAGGTCGATCTCGGCGACGACGAGATCGTAGTGATTGCGCCGATCGAGGATTCACCTGCCGAGCGGGCGGGCATCCGTTCCGGCGACCGAATCGTCGCCATCGACGACGTGGTGATCCGTGGCAAGTCGGGCGGGGACCTGGTGCGCAAGATGCGCGGCAAGCCCGGCTCGAAGGTCAAGCTCACCGTAAAGCGCCCCAAGAAGTCCAAGCCGCTCTATTTCACACTCAAGCGCGA
>JAUIKB010000318.1 GCA_030430975.1 Polyangia bacterium | reverse complement strand
GTCGTGAACCATAGGGGCTCCCCGAGCAGCACAGCGCAGGCCGTCAGCACGGCCGCCAGCACGACGCCATCTCGCAGCGCACCGGCGCGCTGACGGGTTATGGCCAAACCGGCCGCGGCGCAGCACAGCCAGGTCGCGATGGCCAGCGCAAGGTGCGCCATAGCCGCAGCTCGTGAGATGTACTGCGCTTCCAATGCCGGCGTCCTGCCGGGAGTATCGGTCTGTGTGAGCGGACGTGTCTAGGGTTCGGCGGGGCCTTGGGGGTAGTGTGCGGCAGGCATTGCGCGGGAGTGACGGTCGTGGCAGCATTCTACGGCGACGTTCAGGGCTGTCGGATCGCCCGCCCCGGAGAGCGAACTGGATGCGAGATACTACGGTCATGGTCGCCGGCGGAGCCGGGTTCATCGGATCGCAGCTTGTTCGGGAGCTACTGAAGGAACGAGCTCGAGTAGTCGTGCTGGATAACTTCCAGACGGGCACCTGGTCGAACCTGGCAGAGGTTCGCGACTCGATTGAAGTCGTCAACGGCGACCTTCTGGATGAGTGGTGTCTGATGGAGGCGTTTCGGACACATAGACCTCAGCGAGTTTTCAATTTGGTCGGCGAAACGTTTGTGCCGACCGTGTACGACGCGCCGAAGCGCTTCGTCCGGGTGAATGTCGAAGGTCACATCAACGTGCTGCTGGCCGCCCGGCACTTCGAAGTAGAACGGGTCGTCTACGCTTCATCAGCGGAGGTGTACGGCAATCCGCCGCCGCGGGCCGTGGACGAGAAGCAGCCGCTCGGCGCAGCAAACACCTACGCTGTTACCAAGTTGGCGGCTGATCGTCTTTGCTTCAGCATGCAGGCAGAGCACGGTATTCCCGTCGTTGCCGCACGGCTCTTCAACAGTTACGGACCGCGCGAAACCGAGCCATATATCGTTCCGGAGATAGTGCGGCAGCTGCACGCGGGCGGCCCCCTCAAGTTGGGCAATCTAGAGGCGCGTCGTGACTACACTTATGTGGCCGATACGGCGTCGGCGCTGGTGGCCATCATGACCTCGTCGATTCCGAACGGCCAAGCGGTCAACGTGGGTAGCAACTCGGTGCTGAGCGTCGCCGAGTTGGCAAACACTATCGGGGCGATCATGGAGCGTCCGGTTGAGTTCGAATCGGTTGCGTCTCGTCTGAGACGTCACGATATCCAGCATCTGCAGGCCGACAACACTCTACTGCGAGAGAAAACGGGGTGGGTTCCCAAGCTGTCGATCGAGGCTGGCTTGAAGGAGACCGTCACTTGGTTCCGCGAGAACGGGAATCGCTGGCCCTGGCAAGACCGCGTCACGCTGGCCTCTGGTCGTTAGCGCGCTCGCGGCGCATAGAAAGTGTGCGGCAGGCTAATCTCTGCGCCACCTCGCGTGCAGCGCTGCGCCGAGGTATTGCCGACTTCGGATGAGGTAGTCCGAACCCGTTCGGATCGTCTTTGACGCACCGGCCAGACGCGACTGAGCACAGTAGGGCACCTCGACGATTCGGTGAGCCCGACGCCGCGCCTGCATCCACAGGTGTATGAAGTACTCGCCGTGCTGGCCCAGCAGCGCGAGTTCCTGCAGCTTTGCGCGCCGCGCGACGATGAAGCCACTGGTGTAGTCGTGAACACCATCACCCAGCAGCAGCGGGAGTATCAGGGCGTTGAGACCCCAGCTGGCCACGCTCGCGAGGCTGTGGTCGCTTGTTTGACGCAGCGTTTGCCACGCTTCGAGCCGCCCCATGAAGCCAGCTCGGCGCTGTCCTTTGATGCAGCCGCCTGCGACGAATCGCGAACCGACGACTATGTCGACCGCCGGCTCGAGCGCGCTTACGAGTCGCGCCAGGTCCGGTCCACGCATAGTGCCATCGGCGTCCATCCACCCTACGAGTTCGCCTGTCGCGATCTCGATCCCCTCACGGAGTGACGCCGTTAGCGACGGCGCTTGTGTTCTGCGGTGCCAGCGAACGCGCGAATCAGTCGCAGCAGCGTCAAGAACGAGCCTGCGCGTGCCGTCGGATGAACCGTCGTCGACCACGATAAGCTCGGCAATTTCGTCCAAGACTAAGAGCTCTGGCAGCAGCGTTTGAAGACACGCGGCTTCGTTAAGCGTCGGCAGAATCAGGGACAGCCGGGGAATAGAGTCCTGTTGGGGCACGGTCACGCTAACCCGCGCGAGCGATCAAACAACATGAGTAGCTATCCATGTTGGGCTCATTTTCAAAAGAGGGCCACGCGCCAATGCGGAGAACTTCGAACCCGCCAGCTTGAAACGCGCGGGTAAGGCCGGCGGCGCTAAAATAGCGTACGACGTGCGTGTCGGTGAATAGCTGTCTGCGGTCATCTGTTTCAATTGAGTATTCTATCTCGACCAAGTCTTGCGGTTCGTTCAGCGTCGGCTTCGCGCGGCGAATCCGAGTGCCGTCCTCGGTTGCGAAGCGCGCGGTTCGTTTCCCAGGTGGCTCGTGGCGTACGGCGTCAGCGTTCCAGAAGTCTGCGACCAAGATCGCACCAGTTCGCAGGTGGCGGTGAATTGCGCTCAACGCGCTACCGAGCGCTGGGTCGGTCGTCAGATACCCGAGCACGTTGAACAGCATCGTGGCCGCGTCGTATACCTCGGGCAGCGATAGCGCGGTGATGTCGCTTTGCACGAAGTTCACGGTCGTACTTGCCCTGCGGCGGATCGCCGTCGCGAGCATGTCCGGTGAGCGATCGACGCCCGTTACAAGCGCTCCCTGCCGCGCGAGCTCTTCGGCGTGCCGTCCCGTCCCGCAGCCTAGATCCAAGATATGCTCCGGGCGGTGGTCGCCAAAAGCAGAGAACGCTCGCAACGCGGCCGTCGCCTCTTGTGTGTACGGTTTGTCTCTGTACAGGGCATCGTAGACGCTGGCGTAGCCGTGGGTGAACGGTCTTTGGACTGCAGTGCGGCGCGCGGTCGAGCTCGAGCTTGCTACCGCTCGCACCGCGTCGGCGACCCGTTCGATGTCCGTATCGGTCAAGTCGGACCCCGAAGGCAGATAGAGGCCGCTTCGCGCAAGCCGTTCCGTGTTGGGAAGGGGTTGAGGCGAGACCAGCCCACGTAAGGCGGGCTGCTGATGCAGGCCGGTGAAGAACGGGCGTGTCTCGATGCCGCGGCGGTCGAGTTCGCAGCGCGCTTGGCGGGCGTCCATGTCGTCGAACGTGACGGCGATCATCCAGGGCACGGCGCGTGTGTTGGGCGTTCTCGACGCAAACGTCAGACGCGGCGTATCGGCAAGGGCGACCGCGTACCGCTCCCGAAGTCGCTTCTTGGCCTCAATCAGGCGCTCGATGCGCATTAGCTGCGAGAAGCCAAGGGCTGCCTGGAGGCCGCTCATGCGATAGCTGTGACCGACTTCAATGTGGCAGAAACGCTGGTCGCTGTTGCCGAAGAAGAGACTGGCAGCCCGCCGGGCACGCTCGACCGCTCCGAGGCGCTGCGACGTCACGATGCCGCCCTCGCCCGTCGTAAGCGTCTTGTTCGCGTAGAAACTAAAGGCGGAGACGTCTCCAAGAGAGCCGCAACGGGCCCACTCCGCACCCACGCGCACCTGAGATCCGAGCGCCTGGGCAGCGTCTTCGACGACCGCTACATCTGGTACCAGTCGGCGCAGCTCGGGAACATCTACGGGTTGGCCGAACAGGTGCACCGTCATGATGGCGCGTGTGCGTTTGGTTACTCTTTCAGCCACAGTCTTGGCGTCGAGCACCCACGTGTGAGGATCCACGTCCACAAGGACCGGTCGCGCACCCACGCGCAGGATCGCTCGTGCGCAAGACATGATGGTCAGTGCGGGGCAAACCACCTCGTCGCCCGGGCGGATATTCAGGGCGACGAGGGCGAGCTCCAATGCCGACGTTCCACTGTTTACCGCGGCTGCGCCCGGTGTGCCGCAGAAGTCTGCAAACCCGCGCTCGAACTCGCCCACGACCGGCGACGTTCCCGATAGCCAGCCGCGCGATACCGCGTTCCGTACTGCGTCGGCGTCAGCCTCAGTCAACACAGGTGAGAAGACCGGAATTCGGCGAGAGTCTGCGCTGGACGACAAGAAGCCGAGTCTGACACGGGGCACGTTGCTAGTTCAACTCGGCGTGGTGCTCCCCAAAGGCCTGATACACTTCTGAGTGGTTATGCACACCAACGAGCCGATACGACGCCAGCTCGACGAAGTCATACCTCGATTTTTGGCGCCGCTTCTGTCCGCACGTCCCCGGCCGGGCGGGTGGGCGCTGGTGAACTGGGATGGCGAGCAAGGTGTGAGCTTGGTGTTCGCGCGCGGCGACCAACATGTATTGGTCGAGCTCGAGGCACGCGACGAGGGCCGCGATTGCTCCGAGCGAACTTCGAAGTTCAACATCTGTGCGCGGGCGACGCTCGGAGCGGCGCGGGACCTGACCGCGGACGAGCGGATCCTCGTGGCTGGCGTGGCCAAGTTCGTGCGCCAGCGCGAGCACTTGCTGCGTCTCGACGACAGCTCCGTGCCAAGTAAGAGCCGCGTTCGCGAGATCCAGGTCGACCGCATGCTGATGGCGGAGGGCCGCGGTCGCTACTACCTGAATCCGTACTCTGGCTGCATGGTGGGCTGCGCCTATTGCTACGTCGGTCCGCGCGCGGAGTTTTCGTCGCGGATCGACGGTGACGTAGCACCCGCGTTCGGCAGCTGGGTCGACGTGAAGATCAACGCGGCCGAGACGCTCCGCGCCGAGGTTCAGACGGCAACGCCCGGTTTAGTGCGGATGAGTCCGATTTTGACCGAGCCCTATCAACCGATCGAAAAGAAGTACCGAATTACGAGGCAGTGTATCGAGATCCTGCTCGAGCACGGGTTTACTCCGCTCATCTTGACTCGCGAGTCGCGTGTGTTGGACGATCTGGAGCTGCTGGCGAAGGGCGGCGCGGTAGGGTTCTCGATTCCGACCGACGACGACGGGATTCGGAAGATCTTCGAGCCCCGCGCCGACACGATCGACAACCGAATAGCTGCGCTGAAACGATGTCACGACGCGGGCCTCGTGACGTGTCTGGTCGTTCAACCCGCGATGCCGATGAACGTTTCCAATTTCGTCGAACGGACGGCGCCGCATGTCTCCGCGGTCCGTGTCGACAGGATGCATTTCAGTGACGCGGTCGCCAAGCAGTGCGCCGAGGCCAACATGGCGGAGGACGACGGACAGGCGATAGTCGAACAGCTGGTGGCGGCCTACACTGATCGCGGTGTTGAGGTGGATGTGAGCGACGATCTCGGGGGAATCGTTGAGCGCCTGTTGCGGGAGCGAAAGGTTCACAGTGGCTAGAGCTTCG
Organism: Polyangia bacterium; assembly: GCA_030430975.1. Taxonomy (GTDB): domain Bacteria; phylum Myxococcota_A; class Polyangia; order Polyangiales; family Polyangiaceae; genus JAUIKB01. The sequence goes on along the minus strand of JAUIKB010000318.1, from coordinate 1,540 downwards.
TTCGTCGTGTGGTCGGCTCTAGTCTACGGCGCGCTTTGTGGTGGGTGCGACGAACGCCGGACGGCGCGGGTTTCCTGGGCGTCGGCGACGCCATCGGCCGTAGCGAAACCGACGCCACTGGGCTCGGGGTCGCCGACGTTTCACTACTCGCCGCCGGCGTCGTCCGTACCGACGCCACGGGTCGTTTCGGCTCTGCGCGGGGCGTCTCGTGCCGACATCGCGGGCGGGCATGTAATGCACCTACCGATCGGTGCGAGCCTCCAGCGGTCCTTGATCGTGGCGCTGGATAACGGCCCGCCCGCGGCGCGATGCACTGAGCTGGGTAAGGCAATCGGCGACCGAGCGTTTGTGGTGTGTCCTAAGGGCACCGAGCCCACCGCCGTCAAAGCAGCGATTCAAGCCGCGAAAGGGCGGTACAAGGAGCACGTCGCGCCGGGGCCGGCCATGGTCTTCGCGGCCGGCGAGGCTGTCTCACACGCGACAACGCTGATGCAGCAAAGCCCAGCGTTCTTTGCGACCGTGCTCCTGGCAGCAACCAACCCGCGCCTGCCGGCTGGTCAAGCGGTTCACTTCGCGCGCCGCGGCGGCAAGCGAGTCCTGATGATCTGTCAGCGCGACAGTTGCGCAAAGAGCGCGGCGCGGACGGCGCCTCAACTGCGCAGCGCGGGTGCTGCGGCGAGGATCGTGCGCGTGCCCACCGGTCCGAAGCAGTTCGATGCTGCGAGCATCAAGCTCCTAAAGCCCGAGCTGAGTTGGCTGATGAATCAGCAGGCGGCGCCTGGCGGCAGCTCCCAATCACCGGCGGCGCCAAGCAGCTCGGCGCCGCCGTCGACCAGCGCCCGTTAGCATGGTTTCCGCCGTTCGAAGTCGCAGTGCCGCGTTGAGCCTCTCGGCGCTGGTCGCGGTCAGCGGCTGTCGATCGAGCCGGTCGGAGCGTCCGCGCCCTGCGGCGGCCAGCGCGTCACCCGCGGCCAGCGTCGCATCCGTTCGGGCCAGCTCAGCTCCAGTCGCGCTGCCTTCCGCTGAAGTCAGCGCGCCCAAGCCGCTTCCAGCCCTGGCCGGGACGAAGCGATTGCGCAAACTGGCTGTCGATGGGTTTCGTGATGCGGTCGTCGCGGTGCCGGTCGGCTCGGCAGAGCCTCGACCCGTGGTGGTTGCACTACATGGGAATTACGACCGTCCCGAGTGGCAGTGTGAGGTTTGGGACGAGATTCTCCACCACTTTGCATTTGTGGTGTGCCCGCGCGGGATCCCTCGGGGCGATGCGCCTCGCGGTTCAGAACGCTGGACCTACGGAGCGCTCAAGGCAACGCAGAAGGAGCTGATGGCGGCGCTGGCAGCGGTAAAGGAACAGTACGCGGCTTACGTCGCGCCCGGGTCGATTCTGTTCACCGGGTTCTCGCTCGGTGCGATTCTCGGAACCTATATCTTGAAGAAGCACGGAAACGTGTTCGACCGCGCGGTACTTACCGAGGGCGGGTATCGCGGGTGGTCGGTTGGCCACGCTAAGTCGTACGCGAAGGCCGGCGGCAAGTACGTG